>CAZQUJ010000008.1:0-29897 GCA_964596605.1 uncultured Candidatus Saccharibacteria bacterium
GTAGGGTCACAGATTATAGCACTTCAGATATATGAATAAATCAATCATAATATTAAATGGTCCAATGTGTGCCGGGAAAAGCACTGTTACTAAATTATTAATGAAAAGTGATAATGTTTTTCGTGGTTCTTATGATGCAGTCAAATGGCTCATTAGCAATTATTCTGCCGATAGTGAAAATCACAGGGAGATTGCAAATGAATTAATTTTTAGTGCGATAACTACCGCAGCCGCATCTAATCTTTCCATTGTTGTAGATGGTGGGTTGGCAGATTACAGAAGTAAATATAGAGAACTTGCTGAAAAATATAATTTAAAATATCTCAGTATAAATATAGAAGCACCACTTGAAATTTTAGAGCAGAGATTCTTGGAGAGGGTTGATTCTGCTTTGCAAGCTAACAGTAAAAATATAAGTGTAACTACTTTAGAAGGTTTTCATTCGCGGTATCAGTGGTATCTTGATACTAACAAAGATTTAGAAGGAATTACTTTTGATTCAAGTAAAATGACTCCAGAAGAAATTGTTGCTGAGATTATGAAATTAACGGGTGACCCGAAAGAGCGTTAGAAAGCTCTATAAAAATAGATTCTTAATAAACAACAGATTGAAAATGTTTAACTTATTTAAAAACAAAATAAAACCTCCGAAGGAAGATTGGATAAACCCTAAAATAGAAATTAGGGAAGCTGTTAATCGGGGTAAGGGAATGTTTGCTACAGAGCCAATAACTAAAGGAGAAGTAGTTATTGTCTGGGGAGGAACTTATGTAAAAAAGAAAAAAGCAGAAAAAGCTAGGAAAGAAGGGAAATTAGTTATGCAATTTGACGAAGATCTTTTTTCTGTAGAGAACAGGGGGGAGTGTGATACGTATTATATAAATCACTCATGTGAACCAAATGTATGGATGAGAGATTCTTTTACTTTAGAAGCGATGAGAGATATAAATAAAGGAGAAGAACTAACTGCTGATTATTGTCTATGGGAGACAAATGAAGATAAAATTTCAAAATGGAAGTGTCAATGTGGCTTATCTAATTGTCGTCATTTAGTTACAGGCAAAGATTATCAGATAAAAGAATTGCAAGAAAAATACAATGGACATTTTTTATCATTAATACAAAAAAGAATCAATAATTTAAAATAATATGAAATTAGGTAAATACATTCATTCAAAAACGGGTAAAAAGTATGAAGTTATTGGTATTGCTCATCATTCAGAGGATTTGTCCGAGTTGGTGGTGTATAAAGCGTTATATGACTCAAAAGAATTTGGTAAAGATTCTTTATGGGTTAGGCCTAAAGAAATGTTTGAAGAACTGGTGGAAATAGATGGGGAACTAAAACCAAGATTTGTCTATTTAGAAGAGTAAAATTTTTATGATATAATCAAATCATGATTAAAAAAGATAATTTAATACCAATAGTTTTAATAGCTATTAGCTTCATATTTATGATTAGCACTTCATATTACTATGCTAGGAATGTTAATCAAAATAAAGAGCTAAAAGAGGAGATGAAGGAATTAAAAGAAGACGGAGATTCCATGTTTATAACCCTTCATATACAAGACAAAGAAAAGGCGGAAAAAAGTGATTGTGGTGTAACTCGACCAGTAGATTTTGAAATACCTAGAACTGAAGATGTGATTGATAAATCTCTTAGAATATTATTCTCAAGTGAATTAGCTTGGTATGGAAATTATGTTTCAGTTAGTGTGGAAGATAAAATAGCCCACATCAATGTAGTTCCAGCTAACCAGGGTGGACTTTCAAGTTGTCAATCAAGTCACTTAATGTCTGTTTTAACGGATACACTAACTCAGTATGAGACGATAGAGAAGGTTGAATTATACGATCCAACAGGAAGCAAAATAGAGTTTTAAAATATGAAAAACAAAAAACAAGTTGCCCTAATTATTTTAGATGGTTGGGGCTATAGAGAAGAAACAAAAGATAATGCTATAGCTTCAGCTGATAAGCCATTTTTTGATGGTCTTTGGCAGGAATACCCCCATACACTTTTGAACGCTTCTGGGTTAGCTGTAGGCCTTCCAGAAGGACAAATGGGTAATAGTGAAGTTGGACATATGACAATCGGAGCTGGAAGACCACTTGATCAAGATTTAGTTAGAATAGAAAAAGCGATTCAATCTGGTGAATACAAAAACAATCAGGCCTTTTTGAAACTTTTTGAACATGTTAAAAAATATAATTCAACTCTTCATGTAATGGGGTTAGTTTCTGACGGTGGGGTTCACAGTCATTTTGGAAGTCTGTTGTCTTTTATAGAAACAGCCAAAGGGGCTGGAATTAAAAAATTAGCCATTCATGCTTTCTTGGACGGAAGAGATACACCTCCACAAAGTGGTAGTGGGTATTTAAAAATATTAGAAGATAAAATTTCAGAATTAGGATTTGGACACATAGCTTCAGTTTCTGGTCGTTACTATGCAATGGATAGAGATAGTAACTGGGATAGATTAGCTAAAGCAGAATCAGCTATTTTTGAAGGTAAGGCAACTTTGTGCCAAAACAAAGCTTCTTCTTGCCTGGAAGCTTTTTACGAAGAAGGAAAAGTTGATGAATTACTTGAACCTTTTATTTGCCCTAATAAAGACGGACAAATTGAAACAGTGAATAAAGATGATGGTATTTTCTTTATTAACTTCAGAGCAGATAGAGCCAGACAATTAACAAGCAAAATAATAGCTCAAAAAGAAGAAAATAACTTTTTCTTGGTAACTATGGCCTCATATGGTAATGACTTTAATACCGAAGTGGCTTTTCCTCCGATAGAGGTAAAGACAACATTGGCCAAAGAAATATCAGAAGCGGGTTTAACCCAAGCTCATATAGCTGAAACAGAAAAGTTTGCCCATGCTACATATTTTTTAAATGGGGGAATGGAAGTTAGATATAAAGGAGAAGAAGATATTTTATTGCCAAGCCGAAAGGATGTTGCTACATATGATTTAGCTCCAAAGATGTCAGCTGAAAAAATAGCAGATAAGGCAATAGAGCAGATAGAAAAAGGAACAGACTTTCTTTTTATAAACTTTGCTAATCCTGATATGGTTGGTCACACGGCGGTTGTACCAGCTATTATAGAAGCAATAGAAGAAACAGATAAACAGCTTGGCCGAGTCATAAAAAAATTACAAGAAAAAAGAGGAATTGCTTTGATAACTGCAGACCATGGAAATGCAGAAATAAATGTAGATCCAGTTACGGGTAAAAGACATACCGCTCATACTACAAATCCAGTGCCTTGCATTATGACTGATAAAAATGTTAGTTTGCATCAAGGGACGCTAGCAGATTTAGCTCCAACTGTTTTGGATTTATTTGGGATAAAAAAACCAGAAGATATGACAGGGAACAAGCTTTCAGATTAAAAAGTTGAAAATGTTAATTAAAAACTTTATAATAAAGCAAGCTTAAAAGGAAGCGTGGCTGAGTGGTTTAAGGCACCGCTTTCGAAAAGCGGCATGCGGGAAACCGTATCGTGAGTTCAAATCTCACCGCTTCCGCAGTTTGCACGGTTAGCTCAGTTGGTAGAGCGTCCCCTTGACGTGGGGAAGGTCACAGGTTCGAATCCTGTATCGTGCACAAAAAATAAACCACTCGGTAGTTTTACCGAGTGGTTTATTTTTATTCTCATTTATTCTTTAACCAAATATAGACATCCTCTAAAGCCTTAACAGCATCACCGACAGCTATATTGTTTTGATTATATTTTCCATTTGTGCAATCACCAGCAGCCCAGATTCCATCTACTGATGTTTTTTGAGTCACAGGATCAACAATAATTTTTCCTTGTTCTGTTATATTAACTAATTCTTTTATAAAACCAGTATTAGGTGTTTGACCTATTTCAACAAAAATTCCACCAACTGGGATTGTTTTTTCTTCTCCACTTGCTCTGTCTTTAAAAGTTAGTGATTCTACAAATTTATCTCCTTCTATTTTTAGTAATTCAACATTTTTGAAAGATTTAAAATTAGGATGAGCTGATATTTTGTCTATTGTAATTTTATCAGCCCTCATGCAATCACCAGCTTCTAACAAAGTTACACTTTTGCAATATGCCAGAAGTTGCATAGCTGTTTCAAATCCAGCATTACCACCACCAATGACAGCTACATCCATTTGAGAGAAAAGAGGTCCGTCACAAGAGGCACAGTAAGTTATACCTTTATTTTCAAATATATTAGATCCGAGAATATTTAATTTTCGACGGCTACTTCCAGTAGCTACAATAACAGATTTAGTTTTCAGTTCTCTCTGTTTGTCTGTTTTAACAATAAAATAATCATTCTCTTTATCTACTCTTTCGATATTTTCTCCTTCTATTATATCTAAAAATTCTCCTTTATACGATAAAACATGAGTTTTTAAATCCTCCCCAAGTTGTAAACCAGATATAGTTTTTGTTCCTATCCAGTTATAGATGGTTTCAGAAACAGTTGATTGTCCACCAAAATTTTTAGTAATAATAGCTGTTTTTAATAATTTACGAGCGGCATAAACTGCAGCTCCACAACCGGCGGGTCCTCCGCCTAAAATAATTAAATCATACATGCTTCAATATTATCATAAAGTAGATAAATCAAAAAACTCCCCAAAATAGGGGAGTCTTTTGATTTGTAAACTATTTTTTATTTCTTCTTAAGAAGGCTGGAACTGTGCTCCATTCATCTGTATCATCTACAAATAAATCATCTTCAGTTTCTTTGCTTTTATCGTTTTTCTTAATATATTCAGACCCTTCATTTTTGATTTCCTTTTCTTCTTTCTCATTAACTATTTCCTCTTTCTTTTGATTTACTTGAAATAGGGAGCGTTTTGGCATGTCTGTAGGGAAGCCAGTAGCGATTACTGTAACTTTCATTTCTCCTTTCTTTAGTTTCTCGTCTTGAATAGTCCCGAATATAACCTTAGCATCTTTATCTATAGACTCAGTTATTATTTTAGCAGCTTGTTGTATTTCATGAATAGTTAAATCTTCTCCTCCAGAAATGGCGAACAAGACTCCTCTAGCTCCAGAAATAGACAGATCAAGAAGGGGGGAATTAATAGCGGCTAAGGCAGCTTTTTCTGCTCGTCCTTCTCCTGCAGCTATTCCAACTCCCATCAAAGCACTACCAGCGTCATACATAACTGATTTAATATCTGCAAAGTCAACATTAATCATTCCTGGAGTGGTTATAAGTTCAGAAATTCCTTCAACTGCTTGTTTTAAGACTTCATCACACATAGCGAAAGCCTCTCGGAAGCCTACTTCTTTTTCAGAAATAGCTATTAATCTGTCGTTAGGAATAACCAAAATAGCATCAACTTCTTTTTCCAGCTCAGAAAGTCCCATGTCAGCTAATTTCATTCTTTGATTTCCTTCAAATGAGAAAGGTTTTGTAACAACAGCAACAGTTAATATTCCTTGTTCTCTAGCAGCTTGAGCTACTATAGGAGCAGCTCCTGTTCCTGTTCCACCTCCCATACCACAGGCGATGAATATCATGTCAGCTCCTTTGATTACATCTTGGATTTCAGCTTTAGTTTCTTCAGCAGCACGACGTCCAACTTCAGGATTCATTCCTGCTCCTAGACCTTTAGTTAAGTTTTTTCCTAAGTGAACTTTTTTCTCAGCTTGGGAATTATGCAAGTCTTGAGTATCGGTGTTCATGGCGATAAATTCAACTCCTTTAACTTTGGAATTTATCATGTGGTTTAGGGCATTTTTTCCAGAACCACCAATTCCGATAACCTTAATTCTTGCGAATGATTCAATTTCTGGATTTAATTTGGGCATATTTTTAAAAGACTTTCGTCCTGTTTATTAATAATAAATTTATTACCTACATCATATCAGAAATACAAAAAAAAGAAACATTTGACAGAATGTTTCTTTTGTGTCTAACAAAGAATGTTAGGGGAGTAATTGAGAGAGAATAGACTTAATAAAACCTTTAACCTCTTTTATATTTTGATTACTCTTGAGACTTGATAAAGAATCAAAACTATCTTCACTATCAGTTAGAGCAAGACCTAAGGCTGTATACCAAGAATTATCTCGAACTTTATATTTGTCTGATACACTTGGACTGCTAGGACCTATTTTAGCTGGAAGCTTAAGCTGGCGACGAGCAATTTCTTCTATTTCTGAAATTGCCGAACTTCCTCCTGTTAAAATTATTCCAGCTGGAAGCAATTCATTTCTTTTTATCTTTTTTAATTGTCCGTCAATTAACTCAAACATATCTTCTAGTCTTGCTTCTATGATATCAGCTACCTTTTTTTCTGAATAATTTCCACCAACTACATTTCCCATTTTAATTGATTCTGCTTCTTCAAGTGAAATTTTTAAACCAAGAGCTATATCTTTAGTTATATACATTCCTCCTAGTGGAAAAACTTGTAGAGAGACTGGAAGATTATTTTCATAAACAATACTAGAAATTGTGTCATAGCCAATATCAACCAAAACACAACCAGCCATCTTTTGTTTGTTGTTTAAAATAACATTACTGGTAGCTAAGGGAGAAGCAATTATCTCTTCTACGTTTATTTTAGCCAAAGCGAAAGCCGTTGCTAAATCATCTATATTTTGCTTAAGGCAAGTGACAAAAAAACTTTTGACTTCAAGTTTGATTCCTCTTAATCCTTCAGGGCGAGCATATATTTCTTTACCGTCTAACTTATATGACAAAGGAAAAGAATGTATTACTCTTCTGTTTGGAATATCTAGATTTTCTTCACTGTTGGCTAATACATTTGAAACATCCAAGGAAGTAATTTCTTTATCAGCTTTGGAAATAATTACAGAGCCAGAGGAGACAATAGAATTTAAACTAATTCCTTCGATTGAAACATATGCTTTTTTAATTCTTTGTCCGAGTGTTTTTTCGGCTGAAGAAACGGCTTTTCTAATAGATAGAGCCACAGCATCAACATCAGAAACATATCCTAATCTCATTCCGTTTGTTTCTGCTAATCCAGTAGCGATAATAGTTTTTTCTTTTTTATGACCATCGAAACCAATAACAACCACTTTAATAAAGTTTGTCCCGACATCTATTCCACATGTAAAATTGCCCTTAGTCATAAAATAATTTAAGATACTTTTCTTCTTGCTCTTTCATTTTACTACTATGTTCAAAACCTTTCAAATGGAGCATTCCGTGTATAACTAGATACTTGATAAACTTAGTATAAGACATACTAAAAAGAGGAGCTTCTTTTTTGGCTTTAACAAGGTCAATCAAAATTTCTCCAGAGGTTCCAGAAAGTGGAAATGATAAAATATTGGTTGATTTATTTATTCCTCTGTATTTAAAATTTATATCTTTTTGTTTTTTAGTAGAGATGAAAGAGATTCCAAGGTCATATTTTTTACCAAGGATTTTGTTTTTTATAGAAACAAAAGGCAAGCGTGGAGGCCTGCCTTTTGTTTCGTTCTTTATAGTACAAAAATCTGATTGTTCCATCTTAATGAGTTTTATGACCCCTTTTTATTTCTTTACCTAGTTTGAAAAGTTTCTCTCTTTTTTTTCTGTTCTCAATTCTCTTTAGGGCAGCTGCTTTGATTTTAACTTTTGATTCTGCTCTCTTATTATATCTTTTGCCTTTGACTTTTTGAATGACCCCAGTCTCTTGCATCTTACGAGAAAATCTTCTGATAAGGTTAACATTACTCTCATTTGGATTTTTGTTTACTTCTACTACTGTAATCATAGTCGTTATATTATCATATCTTTTTGTTGCTAGCAAGCAAATTAAAGTAAATCTTCAGGATCTATATTTATAGAAAAAGAGAGAGGCAGGTTTAATAAAGCAGATCTTAATTGTTCATTTATCTTATCTTTTTCATTTTCTATTTTAGGCCAATCATTTGGATTTACTTTAATAACAGTGTTTGTAATAAAATGACCTTTAATTTTACCTATAAAGGCACTGTATATTTGAGGTTCATAATTTCCGAGAGTTGATTCTATTAAATTTCTTGCTTTTTCTGTTTCTTTAGCAGTTCCTTCAAAAGTTATTTTAATTAATCTTTTAAAGGGAGGATAATTAAAAGCTTTTCTTTCGTTTAAATCTTCTCTGTATAGAGGTAATATATTACCTTTTAAAATATTTTCTAAAATTTTATTATCAGCAATTCTAGTTTGAATTAAAACATTTTGTTCTGTTATATGATGTAGTTTTTCTATTAACTGAATTATCTTTTGAGTCATATTAAAACTTGGTATAGAAAATAGACCATCTAGAGATGTGATGATACTGGTATTTATTTCTGTCTGATTTAGAAAAGATAAAGCTAAATTTGTTCCAAGTAATATACTACCTTTATTTTTATGAAATTCGGAAATTATTTTCTCTACTTCTTTTTCGTTTTTTGTTGACTCTTTGTCTACTTGGAAAATTTTTATATCAGGATATATTTTCTCTAGTTCCTGGTGTACCTTATCTATTCCTATTCCCAATGGGACCAGATTCCAACTTGAACAATTAGGACATACTATTTCTGTTTCTTCTTTTTGTCCACACTTGTTGCACATAAAAATCCTACTATTTTGACCTTCTTTTTGTTTTTTCGAGTCGTATAAGACAAGTGGAGCAGAACAAGATGGACAAAGTAAAGTTTGGCCACAATCTCTACATACTGTGACGGGAGCTAATCCCTTACGAACGGTGTAAATAAATATAGACTTGTTAGAGGACAAAGATTCGTCAATTATATTTCTAGCTTGAGAACCTATAATATTCCAATCTTTAGCAAGTTCCTCTTGTCTTTTGTCTAAAATAAAACCACTGTTAATCATTGAAAAGCGATAGATTGGAGGTAAAACTTCTCCAAACTCTCCATTTTCATAACGACCTAAAGTTTCTGGTCTTAGTAATGTATCCCCAAAAATTAACTTTATTTTTTTAATTGAAGTGTATATTTCAGCAAAAGTTCTAATATCTAAATATGGTCGAGATAACTGTTTGTATATTTCAGAGCTTTCCTTTTCTACAACTATGGTTTTTATATCACTTCTTGCTATTGATAAAAACAAGCCTGTGCCGATTATCAAGACAGGGTGATCTGTTTCAATAATATTATTGTATCTTTTAATTAATTCTTTTGGTGATATTTTTGAGTTTAAAGAAAAAACATAGTTTTCTATACCTTTGGATAATTCATTATTAAAAATATCTATATCATGCTTGGTTGGTAAACAAATAAATATTGATTCTTTTTTGGCGAAGGCTTCTCGTATTAAAGTTTTGTAATAACTTAGACGGTCAGCAAAAGGAGCTTGAAAGATTAATTTCTCTTGTTTTATATTTTCTTCTGTAATATTTTCTTCTGTAACTTTTTTTAAAAGAGAAATACTGTCCATCAAAACAGATGGAGTTAGAAGTTTTATAATTGTTCCCATGTTTCCTAATGTATAATTTTTTAACTTTTGACATGTCTCTAAAAAGCTTTGGCTGAAGAATGATGGCCCTTTTATTTTGTTAATTTTTTTAAGTTGATAACCAGCTTCTTTTAAATCAGATTTGAAATTAATGGCTTCCTTTGTTTCTATTACTATGGCATCTATATTTTTTGTTCGAATAGGAACAGAAACAATATGACCAAGAGGAATATTTTCTTTTGAAAAATAAGATAAATACTCCTTTTGGTTGTTTTTTGATAGGGGAATAACGGTAATGATATACATATGTTTTATTTTATCACATAAATAGGTAAATTTGATAAATTTATTAAATCAAAAAGATATGTTATAATCTCATTACTTAATCAGAATTATGTCATTATTTTCAAAAAAATTAGGAATAGACTTAGGTACGGTTAATACTCTTGTTTATTTACCAGGAAAAGGAGTAGTTTTAAATGAACCTTCAGTTGTTGCCATTTCAGAACAAGATCATTCAGTTCTTGCCATCGGACAAGAAGCCAAAGACATGATTGGTAAGACACCGGACAGTATCTTAGTATATCGTCCGATGAGAGATGGGGTTATAGCCGACTATCGAATAACCGAAGCAATGTTGCGTTATTTCATCTCCAAAGCTCTTGGTCCCTTTAATTTTTTTAAGCCAGATGTAATGGTTTCTGTTCCAGCTGGAATTACTTCAACTGAAAGAAGAGCAGTCATAGAAGCGGCTATTAGAGCTGGAGCCAAGAATGCTTACGTAGTTAAGGAACCTATTTTAGCTGCCATTGGAGCTGGAATTCCAATAGAAGAATCTAGAGGTTACATGGTAATGGATATTGGTGGTGGAACAACAGACGTTGCGGTGATCGCCTTAGGAGGAATAGTAGCTTCTACTTCTGTAAAGTGTGCAGGAGACAAGATAGATCAAGCTATTACAGATTATATTAAAAAGACTTTTAATTTAGCCATAGGAGACAAGACTGCAGAAATAATTAAAATTAAAATAGCCGCGGCTATTCCACTGGAAGAAGAATTAACTATTACCGTAAAAGGTAGAGACTATATACAAGGCCTACCAAGAACTGCACAAATATCAACTAATGAAATAGTTAGGGCGATTGATAAAGAACTAAGAACTATGATAGGAGCGATAAAAGATGTACTTGCCCAAACCCCACCAGAACTTTCAGCTGATATTATAGATGATGGAATAATTATGACGGGGGGAACAAGTCAATTAAGAAATTTAGCTGACTTGGTTTATAGAAGAACTGGGGTTAAGGCCAGAGTAGCAGATGAATCTTTTTTATGTGTAGTTAAGGGAACAGGAGAAGCCTTAAAGCATTTAGATACATATAAAAAAAGTATAATATCTAAAAAATAATGGAAGATTTTGAAAAAATATTTCCTCAGGAACTCTATCACAGTTATGTGGTAGAAGGTAATCCAGATAAAACAACTACTAAATTAGTGGATTTTTTAAAAGATCGAGGTGAAATAGAAGAAAAAAGTCCTAACTTATTAATTCAAACTTATGAGTCTTTCACCATGAAAGACAGTGGACAAATTAAAGAGTGGCATAGTCAACTAGCTTTTGGTTCAGGTAAAAAGATATGTATTATCGCTACTAAGTTTATAAACCACGAAGCCGAAGAATCTCTTTTAAAAATTATAGAAGAGCCGGGACACAATACTCATTTTTTCATAATCTTACCTGATTCTTCTGTTTTACTTGAAACCATATTGTCTCGAGTTCAGGTTGTTAAAGACAAAGAAATTGATAAAGAAAATAAAATAGCTGAGTCTTTTGTTTCTTTAAAAACAAAAGAACGAATGACTTTAATTGATAATTTTATAAAAGAAAATACAGATGTAGATAATTCTGGTAAACTTAGACACTCAGCTATTAATTTAATCAATCAATTAGAAAATATTTTCTATTCCAAATTTAAATCTGATATTTTTAACGAAAAGAATAAAAAAGTTTTAGAAGAAATTAAAAAAAGTAGAAATTTTCTAAAACTACCAGGGTCTTCAGTTAAATATATTTTGCAAAATTTAGCTTTATTTATTTAAAAAAATATTAACTTATGTTAATATATAAGAATATGTATAATACACAAGATTTTAAAAATGAATTAAAAAAAATAGAAGCTTGGCTATCTAAAGAATATTCTCAAGTTCAAACAGGTAGAGCTACGCCAATGATTTTAGATAGTGTAATGATAGAAAATTATGGTAGCTATATGCCCATTAAAAATATAGCTTCTATTTCCATAGAAGATCCTAAGACTTTAAGGATAGCCCCTTGGGATAAAAATCAAATAAGACTAATAGAAGGAGCCATAAATGATGCTAATTTAGGCTTGTCTGTTTTATCTGATTCAGATGGAGTTAGGGTTGTTTTCCCAATGTTAACTACCGAAAATAGATTCAAGTTGGTAAAAATAATAAAAGAGAAATTAGAAGATGCTAGAATAAGTGTTAGAAAAGAAAGACAATCCGAAATAGATAAGCTAGAAGAGTTAACAGAAGACGAAGCAAAAAGAGCTAAAGATGATATTCAAAAAGTAGTAGATGAAACAAACTCAAATTTGGAAACTATATTTACAAAGAAAGAGAATGATTTAATGATCCAATAAAATGTCTATTATTATTTTTTTAATTATTCTTGTAATTTTAGTTGTCTCACATGAGTTTGGGCATTTTATTGTTGCTAAGTTAAATAAAATTAGAGTTGATGAATTTTCTTTTGGTTTTCCACCAAAACTTTTGAGTAAAAAAATAGGAGAAACCACGTATAAAATAAATGCTCTTCCTCTTGGTGGTTATGTTAAAATTCTTGGACAAGGAGATGAAGAAGATGTAAAGGAAGAAGATAAAGATAGAAGTTTTAATCATAAACCACATTATATTAGAGCCATGGTTTTGCTTGGAGGAGTGGTGATGAATTTTCTTTTAGCTTGGTTGTTGTTGTCTATTGGATTTATGTCTGGTTTGCCATCTTCTGTTTCTGGTTTTTCTGATGCCTCTTTAATTAAGAATCCATCTGTGACCATAACTAGCACTCTTAAAGATTCACCAGCCGAAAAGGCGGGTTTACTAGCAGGAGACAAAATAAATTATCTAGAGACGGAAACTGATTCTACTTTATTATTGTCTTCATATTTTGGAGTTGAAACTGTTCAAGATTTTATAAGCAAACACGGAAATGAGGAAATAAGAATAAATATAGATAGAGCGGGACAGGAAAAAGAAATTACAGTTGTGGCTGTAAATAATGAATTGGAAAATAAAGCTATGATAGGAATTTCTTTAGACATGATTGGTACTTTAAAGCTACCAATTCACAAAGCTATTTGGCAGGGCCTTAAATTATCGGCTAATGTTTTTGTTTCAACAGTTCGGGGTTTCTACAATTTAATAAAAAATTCAATTGTTGGAAAAGCTAGCATTTCTTCATTAACTGGCCCTATAGGTTTGGTTGGAATTGTCGGAGATGCAGCTGATTTTGGCTTTGTCTATCTATTGTCTTTTACCGCTTTAATTTCAATTAATTTGGTGGTCATAAACCTTATACCATTTCCAGCACTCGATGGAGGACAGCTTCTATTCTTGTTAATTGAAAAAATTAAAGGCTCTAGAATAAATCCAAAAGTAGCTAATTGGCTTAATACTATAGGCCTAGGGCTCCTTATCATCTTGATGTTTGTTATCTCATATAACGATGTGATTAAGTTAATCTAGTTAAGAAAATTAATATTGTTGACTGTCATAAATTATTATGATATTACTTAACAGTATTTAGCTCCTTTTAAATAACCAAAAAACTTAAAAATGAAAAATCATTTAAGGTTAGTAACTTTGGCAAAAGATGATTGGGTACAGTTTGATTTGGCTGTAAACCTTCTTCCAGAAGACAACAAACTTGATTATAAGATTTTGTTAGATCTTCTTTGTACTGAAACAAATCTCCTTATGATAGAAGGTATAATGAGATTATTGGAAATGATTCCTCAGACTAAAATTGATGGTAATGTTGTTCTTCGATATCTTGGGGTAGAAAACATCCAAGTTAGAGTAGCAGCAATAATGCTTTTAAAAGGAACCCCTTTTGTTCATTTAGCAGTAAAGGAGGAAACAAAAGAATTATTGAAGAAATTTAATTCCGAGGTCGTTTGATCTCGGTTTTTTTGATATGAACTTAACATTTTAATAAAAATATTGTATTATAGACAACGCTTGGAATTCGCTAAGGCGAATTTTTTATTTAGAAAATTATGGAAATTAGAAACATAGCAATAATAGCTCACGTTGATCATGGCAAAACAACTTTAACAGATCAAATGATGAAGCAATGTGGCATGGTTGAAGAAGGGGTAACCATGGATTCAAACGCTCTTGAACAAGAACGGGGTATTACTATTTACTCAAAAAACACCTCAGTCATATATAAAGGAACAAAAATAAATATTGTGGATACTCCAGGTCACGCTGATTTTGGATCAGAGGTAGAACGAGTTTTAAGAGCCATAGATTCAGTTCTTCTTTTGGTTGATGCTCAAGAAGGTCCAATGCCACAGACTCGTTTTGTCTTAAAAAAATCTTTGGAATTAGGATTGAAGCCTATTGTTGTTATCAATAAAATAGACAAACCAGCGGCTAATCCAAAGAGGGTCTTGGATGAAATATTTGAATTGTTTTTAGAACTAGGAGCCAATGATGAACAATTAGATTTTAAAACAGTCTACGCTATCAGTCGTGATGGCATTGCCAAACTAAATGAGAAAGATGAATCAAAAAATTTAGATCCTCTTTTTGATTTAATTTTAAAAGAAGTAAAAGAAGCCTCAAAAGGAGGAGGAAAAGATTTCAAGGCTCAAGTTTTTAATCTTGGATATGATAATTTTATGGGGAGACTTGCTATCGTTAGGGTCTATTCTGGAAAAATTAAAACGGCTTCTATGGTTTATGTAAAAGAATCAGACGGACAAACCCGCCAAGCTAAAATCACTAAAATATTTACTTTTGATGGTATAAAAAGAAAAGAAGTAGAAGAGGTTGGAAATGGAGAAATAGCTTTGATTGCGGGTATCCCTGATATATATATTGGAGAGACAATAACTGACAACAAAGATATAGAACCTTTGGCCTCTATTAAAATAGATGAACCTACTATTTCTCTAAATTTTTTGGTTAACGATTCTCCTTTTGCTGGGCAAGAGGGTAAATTTGTAACTAGTCGTCAAATCAGAGAAAGACTAGAAAAAGAATTAGAGATGAATGTTGGACTTAAGGTAGATTTTAATCCTGAAGTTAAAGATGAAAAGAGAGAAGGATTTTTGGTATATGGAAGAGGAGAATTACATATTGCTGTTTTGCTTGAAAACATGAGAAGGGAGGGTTATGAATTACAAGTCTCTCAACCACAAGTAATTATAAAAGAAGAGAACGGTAAAAAACTAGAACCTTATGAAGAGGTAACAATAGATGTCCACAATGAATTCTCTGGGGGAGTTATAGAAAAACTATCAGCTCGTAGAGGGTTGATAACCAACATGACCGAAAAAGATGGTATTACTAGAATATTAATGGAAATACCAACTAGAGGATTATTAGGTTATCGAGGTCAGTTTATAGTGGAGACAAAAGGTTTAGGAATTATATCTTCTCGATTTATAGGCTTTAAAGAGCACGCTGGAGAGATTAAAAAGAGGGAAGTTGGTTCAATGACATCTATTGTTTCAGGTAAAGTAATAGCTTTCTCTCTCTGGACATTACAAGAAAGAGGGGTGCTATATGTTGAACATGGAGACTCTGTTTATGAGGGTATGGTTATAGGTAATGTTACTAAAGGAGATGAACTAGCAGTTAATCCCACCAAGAGTAAACAACTAAGCAACATGAGAGCCTCTGGTTCTGACGAAGCTATCATAGTTAAACCTCCATATAAACTAAATATAGAGAGAGGATTAGAGATTATGGCTGATGATGAATACTTAGAAATAACACCAAAAGGGGTTCGTTTAAGAAAAAAATTATTGACCGAAAATGAAAGAATTAAAGCTAAAAATATAGCTACTGGAAAAACCAAAAATTAAGTTATTAAGTATCATTGACTTTATCCGAGACTAGTGATATTATGAAAATCGTAGTTAAAAAATTACACTATTAATCATAGAAGAATTAAAGATATGGCAAATACAATTTCATTTAAACCAAAACAGGTTACTAAAAAAATATTATCTGATTTACAACCCAGAGCTTATGAAATTATTGTAAATAGATATGGTTTAACCGAAGATGCTAAACCTAAAACACTAGAATCTATTGGTAAAAAATATGGAATTACAAGAGAAAGGGTTCGTCAAATAGAAAAATCTGCTATTTCTTTGATTAGAAAATCTGAAAGTTTAAAAAAAGAGAAAGGAGTATTTGAAGAATTAAAAAGTATAATTCTTTCACTTGGTGCTATTTTGCCAGAAAATGATCTCTTGGATAACCTTTCCAAGGATAAACTTACCCAAAACTGTATTCATTTATTTTTGACACTAGGAGAAGACTTCACTCGTTACAAAGAAGATGAAGATTTTAGAGCGCACTGGAGTGTTGATTCTAAAATGGCTGATAAGGTTCACAATTCTCTTAAAAATATTTTTGGAACACTAACAGATGAAGAATTAGTAACAGAAGGAGAATTGATTTCTCGTTTCTTGGGTGAAGCTGAAGATCTATCTGAACAATATCGCAATGATGAGATAGCAAAGAGATGGTTAAAGCTATCTAAAAAGATAAATCGCAATCCTTTAGGTGAATGGGGAAAATCAGGATCTTCAGGGGTCAAGACAAGAGGAATAAAAGACTATGCATATTTAATAATGAGAAAACATGGTTCACCTATGCACTTCAGAGAAGTTGCAAATACTATAACAGAAACTTTTGGAAAGAAATGTCATGTTGCAACTTGTCATAATGAGTTAATAAAAGATCCTAGATTTGTTTTGGTTGGTAGAGGGATATATGCTTTAACTGATTGGGGATATAAAGCTGGAGTTATAAGAGATGTAATAAAGGACTTAATTAAAAAATATGGACCTCAAACCAGAGAAGATATAGTTAAGAGAGTGATGAAAGAAAGATACTTAAAGAAAAATACTATTTTGGTTAATCTACAAAACACTAAATATTTTAAGAAAAACAAAGATGGACTTTACTCTTTAGTTTAAGATTACAAAACCCTGAAAAGGGTTTTGTTTCTTTTGAGGTATAAATTTTTATGGTATAATTATAGTGTTTATGATACAAGACTTTTTATCTTCATCAACATTTGAAACAGTTCTTGGCCTTATCTTAATAATTGTAGGTATTTTATTTGTTATTCTTTTTTCTCACTTAGCATTTTTCTTATGGGATCATTATAAAAATGAGAAAAAAGCGGTTGGTATACCTTGGACTCTTTTAGAGATAGTGGTTCCTCGAGAAATAGTAAAAACACCAGCAGCGATGGAGTTAGTATATTCCAATACCATAGCTCCAAAGCTTTGGTTTTCATTAGAGTTAGTTTCAATTGGGGGTAGGATTCATTTCTATATCAGAACCCCAACGAGTATTAAAGATTTAATTGAAACTCAAATATATGCTCAATATCCGCAAGCAAAAGTTTTTGAAGTAGAAGACTATGCTTTTAAAGTTCCAGAATATTCTAAGGGATGTGATTGGTATACATGGGGTTGTGAATTTAAAAAAAAGAAAGATGATTTTTTACCAATTAAAACATATAAAGATTTTGGAGATGAAATGCGAACTGGTATAAAAGAAGAATTCAAAGTAGATCCGATAACTCCAACTATTGAATTTATGGGTTCTTTGTCAGAAGGACAACAGATGTGGGTTCAAATATTAGTTAGAGTAAATTCCAAAAAATATTTTAGTGAAAAGAAAAACAAAAAAGTAGATTTCTATGAAGCTGGTCAGGAGTTCTTGTCTAAAATGACAGAGCCATTTGAAAAAGATGCTACTTCTAAAGTTAGACCACCTAAAAATTTAGAATTAACTGCTAAAGCTGTAGGAGAAAATATGGCACAATTGCATTTTGATTGTGGTATTAGGCTTGTAACTTTGGCTGATAAAAACCTATCAACCGAAGATTCATTTAATAGTTTAAGAAGATCTTCTCGTCTTATATTTAGACAATATACTTCTTTAATAGGAAATGAATTTGAAAGAGTTAACTCTACTGAATTTGAAAATGCTTGGGCTGACCCTAATGGAACAGCTGTCCATAAGGCTAAAGCAAGAATGCTGGATTTCTATCGTCTAAGATCTTTTTTCCATTTTCCTCTTTTGCACGAATTAGAATATCCAAAATTTTTAGCTCCTCTTTTCCCAGCTCATAAACCAAACATCTTTGTCCTATCAAACGAAGAATTAGCTACAATATATCACTTCCCAGGTATGGTTTCTGAGACCCCAAGCTTCAAGAGAGTTGATTCAAAGATTGCAAAACCACCTTCTAATTTACCGATTTAATTTGTATGTTTTTTCCGATTGAACCACAAAATATTCTTAAACAAAATAAAAAGAAAATATTTATTTTCATTATTTTGTTTGTTGTTTTGTTTCTACTAGCTACTTTTAGATTTATGACACAAGCTCCATTAGATAGCCAAGAAACAATGGTTAGGGTGACAAAAAATCAAAACCCTACTCTTGTTTTTCAGGATTTAAAAGATAAAAAGTTAATTAAAAGCATTAAATTAATTAAATTTTTTCTTAAAATCATAGACCAAAAAGGGGGAATAAAAGCTGGCACTTATTTAATTAAACAAGATACACCGGTATATAAAATAGCTAAACAGCTTAATAATGGTCTCTATGGTATAGAACCAATAAAGATTGTGATAAGAGAGGGACTAAATAATAAAGAAATAGCTCTGATTCTAAAAAACAATTTTGATAATTTTGATGAAGTTTCTTTTCTAGAAAAAACTAAAGATAAAGAAGGGTATCTTTTCCCAGATACATACTTCTTTTATCCAACAGAAAGCCAAGAAGAAATAATAGAAGAGATGTCTCTTAATTTTGATAAAAGAACGGAAGGATTAAGAGAATCAATTAAAGAAGAAATAATAATCATGGCTTCTATTTTAGAAGGAGAAGCTGGTGGACAGGAAGATATAAATATAATATCTGGTATTTTATGGAAAAGATTAGATAAAAATATGTTGTTGCAAGTAGATGTAGATCGCAGAACATATGATTTAGTTGGTTTACCAGAAAAACCACTAAATAATCCAGGATTGATGTCAATTAAAGCATCTTTGAATCCCACCAATTCAGACTATTATTATTACTTACATGATAAAAAAGGCCAAGTTCATTTTGCTAAAAACTACGAAGAACATTTATTAAACATAAAAAAATATTTAAAAAATTAAATGGATATCATTATTAAAAAAATAAGAGGATATGAACTGATTGATTCGGGTCAAGGAGAAAAACTTGAAAGATTTGGTGATTTTACAACTAGAAGACCTGACCCTGAAGCATTGTGGTCAAAGAAGAAAAGTTTGGAAAAATGGCAACAAGCAGACTTTAGTTTTATCAAAAACAAAGGTTGGTCCGAGAAAAATAAAAAAGAGTGGATAGTAGAATACGACAATCTTAGTTTTATAATCAAACCCACTTCATTTAAACATCTTGGTTTGTTCCCAGAACAAATAGAAAACTGGAAATGGATGGATAGGATAATAAGACAAAATAAAGACAGAGAAATTTCAGTCTTAAATCTTTTTGCCTACACCGGTGGTGCTAGTCTTGTCTGTGCTAGAGCTGGAGCTTCTGTTTGTCATTTAGATGCTTCTAAATCAGCTGTTTTATGGGCTAAAGAAAATGCTAAAATTTCTAATTTAGAAGATAAACCAATAAGGTGGATAGTTGATGATGTTATGGCTTTCCTTAAAAGGGAAATTAAAAGAGGTAAAAAATATGATGCTATCATAATGGATCCACCAGCTTTTGGTCATGGACCCAAAGATGAACTTTGGAAAATAGAAGAGAATTTTCTAGAGTTGATGGACTTATCTAAAAAATTATTATCAGACAATCCTTTGTTTTTTCTAATCAATGGATATACTGCAGGATATTCTGCTACAGTTTACGAAAATAATCTAAAAGAAATTTTTAAAGACATGGGAGTTATAGAAAAAGGAGAATTATTAATATCTGAAAGCAATGGTGAAAGGTTATTACCATCTGGTATTTATGCTCGTTTTGAAAATAAATGATTAAATTTAAAAAAAACAAAACAGTTTTTGTTGGAGTTTCTGGCGGAGTAGATTCGGCAGTGGCTTTGGCTATTTTAAAGAAAAGTGGATATAAGGTAGTAGGTGTTTTTATTAAAACTTGGTCTCCTGATTTTATAAACTGCACTTGGCCTGAAGAAAGAAAAGAAGCAATTAGGGTCTGTGCCAAACTAGATGTTCCTTTTTTAGATTGTGATGCGGTGGAAGAATACAAAAAGGAGGTGGCTCTCTATATGATAAAAGAATATGAAAATGGAAGAACCCCCAATCCAGATGTAATGTGCAATAGACAGGTTAAATTTGGAGCTTTCTGGAGATTTGCCAAAGAAAGAGGTGCTGATTTTATAGCCACTGGTCATTATGCAAAAAAGAAAGAAAGAAAAGATGGTTCTTCAGACCTTTTAATGGGGCCAGATAAAAATAAAGACCAAGTATATTTTTTATGGACTCTTAATCAAGATGATTTATCTCACACTCTTTTCCCGGTAGGAAATTTTGGTAAGAAAAAAGTAAGAAGATTAGCCAAAAAATATAAATTACCAAATGCTACCAAAAAAGACAGTCAGGGTGTTTGTTTCTTGGGACCTCTTGATATGAAAGAATTTTTGGCTCATTATATAGACCAAAAAGATGGAGATGTTTTAAATGAGCAAAAAAAAGTGATTGGCAGACATCATGGAGTCGCATTTTTTACCCTAGGAGAAAGACACGGTTTTCCTTTAAATAGTAAGTATGTAAGTAAAGATCCTCTTTATGTTGTAGCGAAGAACATAAAAGATAATACTATTACAGTTTCTAATAATCCTAGGCCAGAAGATATAAAAGAAAATTATTTTATTAAACTAAATAATTGTAACTGGATTAGGACTATTCCTTCATTAGAAAAAAAATATAAAGCTCAGATTAGATATCATGGAGAATTATATGATTGCTCTTTCAGTTTACTTGATGAGAAAGAAGCAACACTTAATTTTGATAATCTTGTTTTAGTAGACAAAGGGCAATCAGTTGTTGTCTATGACAAAGATGTTTGTTTAGGGGGAGGTGTTATTATTTAAAAAATTTGCTAAAATTAAAATATGAATTATTTTTTAGATTTACCAATATTAGATATTGTTATTAAGTTATTAGTAGCTCTTGTTTTGGGTTTATCTTTAGGTATTGAGAGAGTTTGGGCTGGTAAAATTGCAGGAATGAGAACATATGCTCTTGTTTCTATGGGCTCAGCTCTGTTTATTGTTATTTCTATCGAAATAGCCAATATTTATTCTTCTGTAGGGAGTTTAGATCCAACAAGAATAGCTTCTCAGATAATAGTAGGAGTTGGTTTTCTTGGCACTGGCCTTATATTTACCAAGGGAAGTAAGTTGATGGGATTAACAACAGCTACTGGACTTTGGGTGGCAGCGGGAATAGGGGTGGCTGTCGGTTTTGGTTTGTATGGTACTGCGATTGTCGCAACTCTCCTAACTCTGTTTACTTTCACTGTTCTTTGGTTTTTGGAACAAAAAATTAAAATTTCAAAGAAGGCTAAAATGGAGAAAGAATTAGAAGGAGGAGAAGATATAAATGAATTATAAAAATGAGATCAGACGAACTTAGAAAAAAATATTTAACTTTTTTTGAGAAAAGGGAACATCAAATTATTCCTTCGGCTTCGTTAGTTCCAGAAAACGATCCATCTGTTCTTTTTAATACGGCAGGTATGCAACCTCTAGTGCCGTATCTTTTAGGGCAGAAACATCCCATGGGTAAAAGATTAGTTAATGTTCAGAAATGTATTAGAACAGGAGACATAGAAGAGGTTGGAGACAATAGACATCTAACATTTTTTGAAATGCTTGGTAACTGGTCTCTGGGAGATTATTTCAAAGAAGAATCAATTAAATGGAGCTTTTTGTTTTTAACTGATAAAGAAGAGGGATTAGGGTTAGACAAAGAAAGACTTTATGTGACTGTTTTTGAGGGGAATAATGATGCTCCTTGTGATGAAGAAGCTTTTAATATATGGTCTAAATACATTGATAAAAATAGGATATTTTTCTTGCCAGCAAAAAATAACTGGTGGAGTGCTGGAGATAATGGTCCTTGTGGTCCAGACACTGAGATATTTTATGATTTAACAGAAAATGGGCTAGGGGATTTATCCAAAGAAGACTTCATAAAAGCAGACAACGAAGGAAAGGTTTTAGAAATATGGAACAATGTCTTTATGCAGTATGAAAAAAAAGAAGGTCAGGTTGTTGGAGCGCTTAAGGAAAGTAATGTTGATACAGGAATGGGATTAGAAAGAATTGTTATGGTTACCGAAAAAGCAGAAAATGTTTTTGAGGCAGACATTCTTAAGTCTATTATTCTCAAAATAAAACAAAATTCACAAAAAGAAGATACTAGAATAGAAAGAATAATTGCAGACCACATAAGAGCTTCTGTCTTTATGATAGCTGATGGGGTTTTACCTTCTAACACTGGAAGAGGCTATGTCTTAAGAAGACTATTGCGTCGAGTTATAAAATACTCAGATTCAATTATTTTTAATGAAAAAGGATTAAGAGAAGTAATTGATTTGATTATAGATAATTACAAAGAAATATATCCTGAGGTTTTGGAGAATAGATTTGCTATAGAAGAAGAAATAAAATCGGAAGAGAAAAAATTTAGATTAACACTAGAAAAAGGTTTGAAGGAGTTTGAAAAAGGAGCAGATCCATTTGTTTTGTATTCAACATATGGTTTCCCTATAGAACTAACCGAAGAATTAGCTAAAGAAAAAGGACAAACAATAGACAAACAAGAATTCAATCGAAAAGTGGAAGAACACCAAGAGTTGTCTAGAACAGCTTCAGCAGGGATGTTTCGAGGAGGGCTTGCTAACTCTAGTGAGAAAACAACTAGATTACATACAGCTCACCATTTGCTTTTAGCTGGTTTGCAAGAATTGGTGGATAGTAATATCAAACAAAGAGGTAGTAATATTACAGAAGAGAGATTGCGTATGGATTTTCTGTTTAACCGTAAACTAACTGAAGAAGAAAAACAAAAAGTTGAAGATTGGGTAAATGATAAAATCAACCGTTCTCTTTCTGTTATTAGAAAAGAAATGCCAAAAGAAGAAGCTGGAAAATTGGGAGCCGAAATGGAGTTTGGTTCAAAATATCCTGATATTGTTTCTGTTTATTTTATAGAAGACGAAAACGGACAATTTATTTCAAAAGAATTTTGTGGTGGTCCACATGTAAATAATACTAAAGAAATAGGGCCATTTAAGATTCTAAAGGAAGAGGCTAGTTCTGCTGGAATAAGAAGAATCAAAGCTACGATTTTTTAGTTGGTAAAACAATTAAGTTTTTTTAATCAATGTAGTATACTATTATTATGTGGTCATTATTTTCTTCTGATTCAAATAAGGAACATCTAGTAGCTATTTTTGATATAGGTTCTGGTAGCATTGGTGGTGCTATGGTTAGTTTAGATCAGGAAGAAAAAGATTCAATTCCTAAAATACTTGGTGGGGTTCGTTTAAACATAGAAAGTAAAAATTACCCAAGTGATAATTTCGAAGTCTTTACCAAGGATATGCTACTAACCTTACAAGAAGTAGCCAATGCTTTGTTTGATTTAAAAATGGGAGCTCCAGAAGAGATTTTTTGTATGTTAGCTTCTCCTTGGTATGATTCAGAAATCAGAAATATTAAAGAATCTAATCTTAAAAAAGTAAGTTTAAATAAAAATAAAATAGAACAACTGACTAAAGAAGAAATTACTAAATTGTATAAAGAATACAATGAGAAGTATAGATCTGATAGAGATAAAAGAATGGTTATAGAACAATATGTTTCTTCTTTTATATTAGATGGAAAAACAGAGGTTAATCCTTTTTCTAAAAAAGCTAGAAACATAGAGATGGATTTGGTAGTTTCTGTTTCTCCAAAAGAGGTGATTAGTAAAATTAAAGAAGTTATACAAAAATCATTTTCTACAGAAAAAGTTGATTTTATATCTTTTTCCTCCGCTTCATACCTAGCCGTTAGAGATAATTTTGTAATAAATAAAGACACATATTTTTTAATTGATATAAGCGGACACACTACAGATATTACAGCTATAGATAGAGGATTTATTAAATCATTTAAATCTTTTTCTTTTGGGCGTAAGAATATTTTTAGATACTTAAGCAACAAACTTGGGTTAGAAAGCAGGGATGCTAGAAACTTTTTTAATTTACACAGTGATAACAATCTAACAGCTAGTTTAAGGAATAAAATAGATCCTGAAATTTCTTTTTTGAAAGATACATGGCTAAAGAAGTTTAAACAAAAAATAGATGAAATTAAAGATGAGGGGATTAAGACTTCTAAAACTTTCTTTGTAACCGCTGACGATGATGTTAAAAAATGGTTTAGTAAAGTCATAGAAGAATCAGAAAGAGATGAGACTTTAATAGATCAAAATAAAGGAGTAAATATCATAGCCCTAGACGGTTCTGAATTCTTGAGAAGTTATTATCCAAAGAATTGTCGCTTTGATTCATTTTTAGCTATAGCTACACTTGCTCTTACCAAAGAAAAGATAAAAACTTATGGAAAAAATTAAATTTGAAGATATTAGAATAAAAAAGGTAGAAGAACCGAAAGTCTTTTCACCCAAGGAAGAGAAACCAAAAAAGAAAGAAGAAAAGATTATCAAAAAGAAAGTTAGGATTAATAATTATAAAATTAAAGAATCTTACTTCCAGCCAAGGAATACAAACATCAGAAAACCTTTTATTGTTTCCCTGTATATTAGTATTTTGATTTTAGCTTTTTTCTGGGGCAGTAATTTTTTTCAAAAAGCCAAAGTTTCTTTAGAGGTTAAAAGACAGAATATTGATTACCAAACAGAAGCCTTTAATTTAAATCAAAATCAATCTGATTATGAGATAATGATAAATACTGAAGTATATAATGAGTCAATTGGATTATCAGCTTCGCAAAAGATATCATCTAAATCAAGAGGTAAGATTAAATTATTTAACACATATAGTACTAACTCCATAAAACTAACCAGTGGATCTCTTTTAAAGGATGATCGAGGTTATCCATACGTTTTAACAAAAGATGCTTCAATTCCAGGATTTAAATCAGAAGACGGTGTTCTCTCACCAGGAGAAACAGAAGTTGAGATAGAAGCTTTTTTGGCGGGTGAAGTTTATGATGGAAAACCAACTCGTTTTACCATAGATTCTTTTGAGGGAACAAATAAATTTGAAAAAGTATATGGTGAATTAGATGATGTATTATCTGGAGGAAGGGAAGGAACTATCTATAGTCTTAATGATGAAGATAGAATAATTTTAGCAGATTTAGCTAAGACAAAAATAAAAGATAGTTTAATTAAACAAGTAGAGTCTTTAACTCCTGAGGGTTACTTGTTTTATCCCAGTCTAACTAATTTTTCGTACTATTTAAATGGAGAAATTACATCTGATAAACCGATAACCAAGGTTGGAATAGAAGCAACTCTTAAAGTTGTTCTGTTAAAGAAAGAATCTTTGGTTAAAAATATAATTAAAAAATCTATTAAAAACATAGATGACGAAGAGAAAAAAGAAATTAATTTAAATGGTTTAGAACTATTAGATATTTCATTTAAAAACAAAGAAGAGGAAATAAGTAAAGAAATGAGCACTGTTAGTTTAAATGTTTTTGGTTCGATAGAGGCAGTTTGGAAACCAGAAATAGAGGGGATGAAAGATAAACTATCAGGACTCTTAAAAGAAGAAACCGCTTCGGTTTTTGAAAAAGATAATGGTATAGTAAGAGCAAAAGTCAGTATTTATCCTCCTTGGCAAAAATATATGCCAGAAAATAAATCTAGAATAGAAATAACTCTTGATTAATAATTGATTTGTTGTTATAATTATTTCTACAAAAATAATGGAACAAAAGGATGATAAAAATATAGCAAGTGGAGTAGTAACTGAATCATTACCTAATGCACTTTTTAGAGTAGATATAGGAGATGGTAAAATTATTCTTTCTTACTTATCTGGAAAGATGAGAATACATAGAATAAAAGTTTTGGTCGGCGATTCTGTTGACGTCCTTTTGGATCCTTATGGAGGTAAGGGGAGAATTATTAAAAGATATTAATCCTCTTGCTTTTTTTGCGGGAATGGTATACTATAAATTGATGTTAATTAATTTAGAAAAATAAAGGGTTAATCCCTATGTTTTTCTTTTGTTTTATTTTTAAGTTATGAAAATCAAATCAGCAGTTAAAAAAATTTGTCCAAAGTGTAAGATTATAAAGCGTGACGGTCACGTCAGAGTTATTTGCTCTAACCCAAAACATAAACAAAAACAATAATTATGAGAATTTTAGGAATTAATATACCCAACAATAAACATTTAGATATAGGATTAACTAGCCTTTATGGAATAGGAGTTTCTAGGGCTAGAAAAATATTAGAGCAAGCTAATGTTGATAAAAATTTAAAAGCTGACGCTTTAACTGTAGATCAAGAAAATGCTATTAGAAAAATAATAGAACCTATGCTGATAGAAGGAGGTCTAAAAAGAGATATAGCCTCAAATATAAAAAGACTAAAAGATATCAAATCATACCGAGGTGTTAGACACATGAGAAGATTACCAGTTAATGGTCAAAGAACCAAAACCAACTCTCGAACAGTTCGTGGTAATGTCAGAATGACTATGGGAAGCGGTAGAAGGAAAGCTGAAAAGACATAGAAGTAGTTTTTCTTTAATTTTTTAAATTTTATTTTTTATGGGAAAAGTCAAGATAATAACAAAAGAAGAAAACAATATTGACGAAATTAAGGCTGATAGCCAAAGTCCAGTCAAATTAAGTGGTAAGGCACCAAAGAAAAAGATTGTTGCTGGTACTTTGCACATAGAAGCAACTTTTAACAATACGAAAGTTATTCTTTCTGATAAAAATGGTAATACTTTGTTCTGGACTTCAGCAGGTTCACTTGGTTTTAAGGGTGCCAAGAAAGGTACTCCTTTTGCTGCAAGCAAGGCTGGAGCAATAATCGGAGAAAAAGCAAAAGCCTTAGGAATAAAAGAAGTCGATGTTAAAGTTAAAGGTGTAGGTAGTGGAAGAGAACCAACTATTAGATCCTTTATGTCTTTTGATATAGAAATATCATCAATTCAAGATATAACCCCTGTTCCACATAATGGTCCTAAACCTAAGAAACCAAGAAGAGTATAAAAAATTATGAAGAATGTTCAAAAATATAAAGTTTGTAGAAGATTAGGTTCCGGAGTTTATGAAAAATGTCAAACTCCTAAGTTTGTTGCTTCTGAAGCAAGGCACGCTAAAACAAATAAAAACAAAAGAGCTAAACCTCTTTCTGGCTATGGCCAACAATTAGTTGAAAAACAGAAAGTTCGTTTTATGTATGGAGTTAGCGAGACACAATTTGCTAATTATGCTAAGAAAGCAGTTTCTGTTAAAGGAAAATCTTCAGCTGAGGCTCTTTTTGAATTACTGGAAAACAGATTAGATAATGTTGTTTATCGTTTAGGTCTAGCAAGTTCAAGAAGGCTTTCTCGACAAATGGTTTCTCATGGACACATTACGGTTAATGGAAGGAAAATTAATGTACCTTCTCACACTTTAAAAGAGGGTGATGTTGTAGGAGTAAGAGAAGGAAGTAAAAAGAGTGTTCTTTTTACTGATATGGCTGTTAAATTAAAAGATTATACTTGTCCTAACTGGTTAGCTTTTAATGTTGATAGTCTTACCGGAAAGATTCAAGGAGCTCCAAAGAATATTGAAGGATTTGTTGATTTAAACTCAGTCTTGGAATTTTATAGTCGTTAAAATAACACATAGGTCATTTTTATAAAATAATTAAAAAGACAAAAAGTCTTAAAAAAATAAATTATGTTTGATTCAAATATAATACTACCTTCTAAAATGACAGTCATTTCCGAAGAAGGAAATAAGGGTTCATATGAAATAGATGGCCTACACCCTGGTTATGGTTTTACTTTAGGTAACTCTCTTCGAAGAATAATATTATCTTCTCTAGAAGGAGCAGCTATTACTTCTTTAAAAATAGAAGGGGTACCACATGAATTTTCAGTTATTGAAGGAGTAAAAGAAGATGTTATAACAATTCTCTTACATTTGAAACAAATAAGATTTAGATTGATATCAAAAGAACCACAGGTTGTTAAGCTACAAGTTAAAGGACCTAAAATAGTTACCGCTAAAGATATAGAAACAGGGGGTCAAGTAGAAATACTTAATGATGATTTATACATTGCAGAAGTTACAGGAAAGAACAATTTAAATATTGAAATGACTATAGAGCAAGGTATGGGATTCCGACCTAAAGATACATATCAAAAGACTAAAAATGATGTTGGGGCTATTACTGTAGATGCTATTTTTACTCCAATCAGAAGAGTTTCTTATGAAGTTGAAAACATGCGTGTTGGAGATAATACCAACTATAATAGATTAAAAATGTTAATAGAAACAGATGGTACCTTAACCCCAAGAGAAGCTCTAGAGAGATCTATTGTTATCATGGTAGAACAACTACAGGCAATTTTAGGTTTTACCGTTGAGAT
Source organism: uncultured Candidatus Saccharibacteria bacterium (assembly GCA_964596605.1). Taxonomy (GTDB): domain Bacteria; phylum Patescibacteriota; class Minisyncoccia; order Phycocordibacterales; family UBA9973; genus UBA8515. Next base: position 28,324 of record CAZQUJ010000008.1, read on the forward strand.
TAAGAACAAAAATAACGTAGAAATAGAAGGAGAGAAGGAAGAAAAAGAAGAGAAAAAAGAAGAGAAAACCAAAAAAGAATCAAATGAGTTTACTGACTTTTTAAAGACAAGAATTGATACTTTGGGATTGTCTACTAGAACACTAAATGCACTATCAGAAGCAAATATTAGAACAATCGGTGGAATTGCTAGAAAGAAAAAGGAAGACTTGTTAGAAATAGATGGAATTGGAGAAAAGGGAATACAAGAGATCAAGAAAATGCTAGGTGAGTATGGCGTGACCTTGAAGTAATAATTAGAATTAAGATTATTTAAAATATATGCGACATCATAATAACGTAAGAAAATTTGGTAGGAATAAAAATCAGAGAAACGCTTTGATGAAGGGACTTATGTTGTCTCTTATAGCTCATGGCAAGATAGAAACAACCGAGGCTAAGGCAAAAGAATTGAGACCTATGATAGAAAAGCTAATAACTAAAGCAAATGTTGGAACTTTAGCTTCAAGAAGAATAGTTATCTCTAGATTATATAATTTAACAAGCGAAGCTGATAAATTAATCACCGAAATTGCTCCAAAATACAAAGGAAGGAATGGCGGTTATACTAGAATTACTAAGCTTCCACGTCGGGGAGGTGATGCAAGTAAGATGGCAATAATAGAATTTATTTAATATTATGAACACCAATTATACAATAGACGCAGAAGGAAAAACATTAGGTCGTGTCTCTAGCGAGGCCGCCAAGAGTTTAATGGGTAAGAAATTACCTGATTATGTCCCAAATAAAGTAGCTTCAGTTAAAGTTACGATTATTAATGCTAGCAAAACCAAAATGTCACTTTCTCGAAGAGAAGAGACTTTACATGAAAAATATTCTGGACACCCAGGAGGATTAAGACACATGTCTAACCAAGAAATTTTAGATAAGAAAGGATGGAAAGAGTTATATAATTTAGCTGTTTATGGAATGTTGCCAGATAATAAATTAAGACCTAAAATGATGAAGAACTTAGAAGTAAAAGATTAAAAATTATATGGACAAAGACAAAAAAACAACTAAATCAAAAGATTACTTAAGAGCAGTGGGAAGAAGAAAAACTTCTACCGCTATTGTAAAGCTAGAAAAAGCTTCTAAGTTTTCATATACAATAAATGGAAAAGAATTATCTGACTATTTCAAAACAGCTGAATTAAAAAAGATAGTTACTGGAGCTTTTGAAGCAACCAATCCAACACAAAAGTTTACAGTTACTGCTACAACCAAAGGAGGTGGAATACACTCACAGGCAGAATCTGTCAGGCATGGAATAGCTAGAGCCTTAGTTTTATTTGATGAAGAACTAAGAACCACCCTAAAGAAAGCTAAAATGTTGAAAAGAGACCCAAGACAAGTAGAAAGAAAGAAATTCGGACTAAAGAAAGCTAGAAAGTCTCCACAATGGAGTAAAAGATAATATAAAAACCCTCACAAAAGTGGGGGTTTTAGATGCTATAAGTTCCAAGATTAATGTACTATATAAGTGCAACACTTTGATACAATAAAGTATATGAAGTATAAGCATTTAAGTATTT
>CAZQUJ010000009.1:0-1560 GCA_964596605.1 uncultured Candidatus Saccharibacteria bacterium
ACAAGGACTTGAGAGAGATGAAATTGATTTAGTCATAGTAGAAACAGCCCTAGTTTTGTTGGGACTTAATGATCAAGATACTTTTAAGGAAAACTTAGAAGAACTTGCTTTAAGTGATACTGATTTAGACAAGATGATTTCTAAGATCTCTAATCAAATCTTTACCCCAATAGCTAGACAGATTGAATTAAAAATCAAAGAGGAGGCCAAGACAAATAATCCAGATTGGCAAAAAAGAGTTAATTTTATTTTATCAGGTGGTGATTATACTAATTTAATAAAATAATGTATAAAGACAATTTACAATTAGATATTCTTCAGGCTAGAGCTGAACTTCCAGCAATAACCAAAAAGGCTATTGATGCAGTTAAATGGAAAGAAACAATTTCCAGAATGAAAAAGTATTCTCCCGAACAACTAAAGGTCTTAGAAAAAAAGACAGAGTTATTGCTGTGCGGACTATTAAAAACAGATGACTACCCCAAAGAACTTGGATTAGAAATGGGTCTTTCTAGGGAAAGTACTGCTTCCCTGATCACTGAAATGGATATTTTGGTTTTCGAAAAAATACAAAACGAGCTAGAGAAAGAAATTGAGAAAGAAAATCTTTTTGTGGAAAATGACCCATTATTTTCTGGCCTACCAGAAAACATCCAAGAAGCCATTGCTAAATCAGACTGGAAGGAAAAAACATACGAAATAGCTCAAAAATACAAATTAAATATTGAGCAAATGGGCATCTTGGAAGATTTAACAGTCAAGACGATGAAAAATGAAATCAGACCAAATGATTACAAAAACCGCTTGGCAGAAAAAATAAAAATACCAAATGAGTTTTTGGTTAATTTAATCGATGATATTAACCAAAATGTTTTGAGTAATATTGTTAATATAGTAAAAACACAAGAACAAACTGTTCTTCTTGAGGAAGAAAAAAAGAGAGATAATATTATTCCGACACCCCCATATCAAAAAGAAAGTAACAGCTATGTAGCCCCCGATAAAAAAACAAGCCTAGGAATTCCACTTCCTCCAAAAACAAATAATGCAGAATTTGTAGAAAAAAAACCTGACATAATAAATCAAGAAGAAAATTTTGTAAACATGGCAACTATCCCCTTACCATTAAACAAGAGCCAAAACAAAATTTTAGGTATTAATATTGAAAAAGATGATAAAAAAACACCCACTCCTGTTATAATTAAAGAGGTGGTAACAGAAAAGCCCGAAACACCTCAAAATGGATATCAAGTAGATCCATACAGAGAAAAAATATAATTTAAATTATGCAATTTAGAGTTCCACAATTTATAGATATAGAAGACAAAATATTCGGACCGCTAACTTTTAAGCAGTTTGTTTATTTGGCTGGTGGTGCAGGTCTAGTTTTTGTTATATACAAAACCATTCCTTTTATTATTAGTGTTTTTCTTATTATCCCAGTAGCTACACTTGCGGTGGCTCTTGCTTTTTATAAGCCAAACGGTAAACCATTTGTCTTTTTATTCCAGTCAGCTGTAAAATATTTTGTATCCAATAAATTATATATTTGGAAACAAA
>CAZQUJ010000009.1:1660-2806 GCA_964596605.1 uncultured Candidatus Saccharibacteria bacterium
GGATCAAAAAAACAAGTTAATGATACCAAACAAGCCATAGACCTTGCTTCTTTTGAAGAAAAAAGGTCTCAACTTGAACAAAGAATTGGAGTTATCATGAGTGGTCTTAGCCGTATGGGAATTAGGGCCAGAGAGCTCAAGACAGATCAGGTTGTGGAACTTTTTTATAAAACATTTAATCCGGGGGATATTAGTCAGGGTATAAAATTACAATAATATGGGAATACTTTCTTCATTTTTAAAAACAGAAAAAACAAAAGATAAAAAAGGCGAAATCATGCCTATTTTACCGAGTGAAATTTACAGAGCGGCAACACTTGAACTTCAAGATATCATAGCCCCATCTGCTTTAGAGATAACACCTAAATCTATAAATCTAGGAGATAAAATAGCTAGAACATTTTTTGTTATCTCATATCCGAGATATTTAACTGACAACTGGTTTTCTCCAATTATTAATTTGGATAAAATTTATGACATTTCAATTTTCATTCACCCAATAGAAACAGCCCAAATACTACGCTCTTTTCAGAAAAAAGTAGCTGAGGTTCAAAGCCAAATAGCAATGAGAGAGGCCAAGGGTTTAGTTAGAGACCCAATGCTTGATACTGCTAACAATGACCTAGAAGAATTGAGAGATAACTTAATGCAGGCACAAGAAAAAATGTTTGATGTGGGATTGTATATCACCATTTATGCCGACAATGAAAATGATCTATTTAAAACTGAAAACGAAATAAAATCAATTCTGGAATCAAAATTGATTTATCTAAAACCTTCTTTGTTCCAACAGGATGATGGATTTAAGAGCTCCATTCCTCTTGGATCTGATCTTTTACAGGTTCACCAAAAACTTAACACCGAACCGTTGTCTAGTATCTTTCCTTTTGTTTCTTTTGACTTAACAGAAGACAAGGGAATTTTATATGGGGTTAATAGACACAATTCTAGTTTGGTTCTTTTTGATCGATATTCTCTACCAAACTTTAATTCAGTTACCTTCGCTACTGCTGGAGCTGGAAAATCATATGCTACAAAACTAGAGATTATAAGATCTTTGATGTTTGATACAGAAATAATAGTTATTGACCCTGAAAGAGAATATGAGTATTTAGCTGAAGCGGTTGGTGGTCGTTATTTTAACAT
>CAZQUJ010000009.1:2906-22136 GCA_964596605.1 uncultured Candidatus Saccharibacteria bacterium
CTGAAAGAGAATATGAGTATTTAGCTGAAGCGGTTGGTGGTCGTTATTTTAACATCGCCCTATCATCTGACCACCATATTAATCCTTTTGATCTACCAATTCCGGTTGGAGACGAAACACCATCTGATGTTTTAAGGTCTAATACCATCACCCTAGTTGGTCTTTTCCGTATTATGTTAGGTGGACTAACCCCAGAAGAAGACTCTTTAATAGATCGTGCCATTACTGAAACCTATGCCCTTAAAGATATTACCGTTGATTCAGACTTTTCTAATATTGAACCACCTCTTTTGTCTGACTTTGAAATTGTCTTGTCTGGAATGGAGGGAAGTGAATCTGTCATTCAAAGACTTTCAAAGTTTACCCACGGAAGCTGGGCTTCGTTCCTAAACCAGCCCTCTAATGTTGATATTAATAGAAAATTCGTTGTCTTTTCTGTCCGCGACATGGAAGATGAGTTAAAACCAGCAGCAATGTATATTGTAACCCACCACATTTGGAATGCGGTAAGAAGAAACATCAAAAAAAGACTATTAGTCGTTGATGAGGCTTGGTGGATGATGAAATCAGAAGATACAGCATCTTTCTTGTTCTCAATCGCTAAAAGAGGAAGAAAATACTGGCTGGGACTAGCCACGATAACTCAAGATGTTGGTGACTTCATGAAAAGCCCATATGGTATTCCAATTATTACCAACTCTTCCATGCAATTACTCTTAAAACAATCTCCGGCAACGATAGACGTCTTACAAAAAACATTTAATTTAACTGATGAAGAAAAGTATCTGCTTCTTGAGGCCAATGTGGGAGAAGGGATATTCTTCGTTGGGTTAAAACACGTTGCCATTAAGACAATTGCTTCTTATACCGAAGACCAGATAATAACCTCAGACCCATCACAGATATTGGCTATTAAAAAAGCCAAAGAAGAATTAAGAGCATCAAGACAGTAGGCCTATTTATTTAAGCTTAATCTTGTTGTATAATTATAAAAGTGAGACTTTTTAAGTTAAAATCAATAATAATTCCTTTTCTATTTCTTGTTTTTATTTTTGCTGGCAGGGAGGCTTTTTCTGCTAACCAGATTCCTTTTATGGAAAGTGAAATTATTGTTGAAACCAGCCCAAGCAACCCAATTCCAAACCAGGAAATAACAGTTTATATTTCTAGTTATTCAATCGATTTAAACAAATCCACAATAACATGGCAAGGTGAGGCGGGGGTAGTTTCATCGGGGATAGGAAAAACGTCTTACACCTTTAAGGCTCCACCCGTTAACACTTCAGCTTCTTTTAGTATAAGCATCACATCCCCAACAGGGGAATCTGTTACTAAAAAAATAAGTATTAGACCTGCAGATATTGATATTTTCTGGGAATCAGAAAATGGATACACCCCTCCTTTTTATAAAGGTAAATCACTACCAATTACCAACAGTTCAATTAAATTAGTAGCCATCCCAAACGTTAATAGTAGCCGTGGTTTTTCTTTTGTTTGGAAAAAAGATGATAAGGTTTTAAACGATAAGTCTGGATACGATAAAAGTTATTACAAATTCATCAACAGCTCTTTTGATTTATCTAATCAAATAACCGTCGTCGCTTCTGCCGTCCAAGGAGACTACGTGGCTCAAAAAAGTATAGATGTTAGTGTTTATGAACCAGAGATTGTTTTTTATAAAAAAGATCCAGCTTTTGGGGTTGATTATAATAATGCCATAGTCAACAACTATAAAGTTCAAGACGATGAAACCACAATAGTCGCCGAACCTTATCATTTTTTAATGAAAGAAAATCAAAATAAATTTATTTATGATTGGTCTATAAATAATAAATCAATAGAGACTCCATCTAAAAAGAATGAACTTTCTATCAAACCAACATCTCGTAGTGGTTATGCTATTATTGGTTTAAATATTTATCATATAAATAATATGTTTCAGGATGTTTATAAATCAATAAAAATAAACTTTTAATATGAAAAAAATAAATCGAGTAATTATATTTCTGTTTTTATCTTTAGTAGTGTTTAATTATGCCAGCGCTGAAACAGTTTGGACTTGTGAAAGCATAAATGGAAATTCTATAAAGTTTGACACGAAAGAGTCGTGTTTGGACTCAGGGAGTGGCTGTAAAACAGAATGTAAAGAAAGCGGAACACCAGAAGTAGTTACCCCCCTTCAAGACAATACCTCCGATGAAAATGACAGATATGACTTACTTGCCCCAATAGAACAAGCTGGTTTAGATTATATTAGTTATGATCCAAACAATGAAGAAAAATTTGTTGGTACTTATCTTAATAAATTATTTTTGTTAGGCATTGGTCTTATTTCGGCAATCGCAGTAATTATGCTCATAGTTGCCGGAATACAATATATGGGGGAAGAATCCATTTTTGGTAAGGGTAAAAAGAAAGATCAAATGACCAATGCTCTTTTGGGTCTTTTAATAGCCCTTGGATCGTATGCTCTTTTAAATACAATTAGCCCAGATTTAATAGGAAATAAGGGATTAAAAATAAGAAGAGTTTCTGCTACCCTAGATGAAAGAGTCCATGGAGATACGGCGCATCAACCAATAATGAAGGACGGCATAGCTTACTATTGCCAAGATGGAAAATACAAAGAGGGTTCAGTTTGGGGAGACGAAGATAGAAAAGACGAAAACGATATAAAAGCAAAGCTCGAAGCGAAAAATATCCACGTAAAAGAAAACTATCCTTGCACTCATGTTGACCCTAAAAAAAAGTGTACTAGTTTATATGATTTAGACACAACAGGCGTTATGGGTTTAAGAAGTAAGTGTCCCAACTGTGAAATTACTATCACAGGAGGAACAGAATGTTGGTTACACAGCCAAGACTCACTACACCGGCCAGGAAGTGGAATAGTCGATCTTAGAATTACTACAACCCTTGCAAACTATATAGAGACGGATTCTGAGACAAGACCAGATGAATTAGGCACAGTTTTCAAAAAAGACGGATCTGAGTTTTTAAAAGAAAATGGCACCCATTACCACGTAGTAAGCTGGTAAACGTAAAATAATCATGTCCAAAAAACAAAAAATTATCTTGATAGTCACAATTATAATAACAGGTTTAATTATCCTTGGGGTTTATTTATGGCTTAACAAAAAAGATAAAAGTCCAGAAACAGGAGAAACCACCCCTTCAGAATATCCTTCATTTGAGAACACAGACATTCTAGATCGTAACCAAACAGAACCAAAACCAGGAGAAAGTACGAGCACCAGTACAGGAAAAGAAGATACTTCTAGGTTCTACCAATTAACAACATTTCCAATCGCAGGAGCAACATTCGTTTTAGAAAAAAGACCAATTAATTATGATGAGCCAGCTAAAGAAATAAGAACAACAATAGACGCAACAACCATTTCTGGGAGAAAAGAAATACAAAAAATACTAAACGAGACCCTTTCTATTACTCCACCATTAGTTTTAGATGGAGCCTTTGGTCCAGCCGTTAAAAAGGCAATTGAAAATTTCCAAAAATTAAATGATCTACCCGTAACAGGAATAATTGACGAAACAACAGCTCCTCATTTTTACAAAACATCAATCGAAGAAAGAGAAAATTATGAGATAGTTCCATCTGTTAGATATTCAGAAAAAAAGAATGGACATATTTATAAAAAATATTTAGATAATAAAACGGAAGAAAAAATATCAAACTCAACAATCCCATCTATTTATGATGCCTACTTCAACCAAGCAGGGGATACGGTTATTTACCGCTATCTTTCTGCCGATAATCAAATTAATAGCTTTATGGCAACAATGGGTAAATCAAAAGGTGAGTATTTACCAGTAGGGGTTACAGATATAAGTGTTTCTGGGGATAAAAAACAAGCCTTTTATTTAACAGAAAGTAACAATGCTGTTATAGGAAATATTAAAAACTTTGAAACCGGACAAAAAACACAAATTTTTAATTCTCCTTTTACCGAATGGTTATCAGATTGGGATAATAAACAAAACGTTTACCTAACAACCAAAGCTTCTTTTTTGGCAGAAGGTAGTACTTATATCATAAATACCAAAACAAAGAGTTTCTCTAAAGTGTTTGGTAATATTTATGGCTTAACTTCTAAACCCAGCCCAGATGGTTCTTCTGTCCTTTACAGCTATTCATCAGAAAAAGGGCCAAAGCTTGCCATATTTAATGTTAAAGATAAAACAACTACAGAACTAGATGTTTTTGGTTTATCAGAAAAATGTGTTTGGTCAAAAGACAGCACTTATATTTACTGCGCCCTTCCTAATACAATATCTGGAAATCAATATCCTGATGTTTGGTATCAAGGAAAGATATCATTTGATGATATGTTTGTTAAAATAAATACGAAAAATGTAAGTAAAAGGGTGATAGCTAATTCAACAGACGAAACACCAATTGATGCTATTAATCCATTCCTAGACAACCAAGAAGAAACAATGTTTTTCACAAACAAAAAAGACTCCACATTATGGAGCCTAGATTTAAGTTATTAATTAATTATTTTCTCCGATATATTTAATAACAACCCTGCGGTCTTTACCAAAACCCTCAGACTCTGTTTTAATATCTTTGTTTTTCTCTAGAAATAAATGAATTATTCTTCTTTCATAAGGGGGCATTGGATCTATTTCAATATTACTCTTAAAATAGCGAGCTCTTTCAGCCATCATGTGGGCAATGTTTTTTAAATTCTCAAATCTTTTCTTTTGATAACCATTAATATCAACAAAAAAACTCTTTCTGTTGTCTTCTTCTTGGCCCTTCTCGTTTATCTTTTGAACTAAATAGTTGAGAGACCTAAGTGTTTCACCGTCTCGCCCTATCATAAAGCCAGAATCTGGTGTTTCAACCAAAAACCAGCAAGTTCCATCATCATCTTCTTTAAATTCACACTTTGTTATAGTAGAAGACATGTATTTAAATATATTTTCTATTGTTTCTTTTATTTTATCTATATCCATATATAATATATTAATCTTTTAGTAATCGGCGACGAATAACCCACTCTTGGACAATACTAAATATATTACTAACTATCCAATATAATGCAACTGCAGCTGAAATTTTCCATGCGATAAAAGCAATCATTATTGGCAAAAAATATTTAACATTCATTTGCATGCTTTTAGACATTTGGTCTTGAAAAGAGACCGGCTGGTTTGGTTCAGGGTTTTTAACAATCTCAATTTCTGGTATTTTTTTCTTTTTACTTGAAAGATAACCTTGAACAAACTGAGTAAGACCAGTTAAAATACCCAAAACTACACTTTTTTGACTCAAATCTAATATTCCCAAGAAATTGGTGTTTAAAACCTCTGGTGTTTTAATAAAAGAATAAATAATATCACTGTTTATAGACAAACCTCTGTAAAAAACATAATACAAAGCAAAAATAACTGGCATTTGTAAGAGAACAACCAAACAACCAGACATGGGGTTGGTTTTATATTTTTTATATAGTTCCAGTGTTTTTTGGGCTTGTTCTTCTTTATTAGGAAAATCTTTCTTTATCTGATTTATTTCAGGTTCCATCTTTTTCATTAAAACCTGACTTTTAACTGATTTTACGGTTAGGGGAGATAGAATAAGCTTAACAATTAGAGTTACCAATATTACAGCAAAACCAACATCACCAAAAGTAATATTGTTTACAATAAATATTAATAGATTATAAATTGGCTCATAAAATATATTGTTCCAAATTGCGCCCATTGGCTTATTGTATCTTAAAAACGTCTAAATTCCAAATATTATTCAACTGGATCATAGTGATCATTTTGCCAAGGGTGACAACGACAAACCCTCAAAAACCCCTTCCATAAACCACAAAATGGGCCATATTTCAAAACAGCCTGCTTGGCATATTCCGAACAGGTGGGGATAAAACGACAAGCAGAGTGAGATTTTAATGGTAATTTCTGGTATATATTTATTAAAAAAACAATAAACCTTGTCATTAAATTAAATTATTTTTATTTAACAAAAAAATAACCTCTTCTTTTATTTGACTTTTTTCTGGTAGAAAAGATTGATTTTTGTAGATAAATAAAGCTGAACCATTTTTTAAATTAAGATCTTTTAGAACATTAAAGACAATTCTTCTGTATTTATTTCTTTTAAAAGCCCTTTTAAATGTTTTTTTGGGGGCCACAACCCCAAACTTAGGTTCGTCTGTTTTTATATAATAAAACAAAAAAAGAGGAGAAGAGAAAACTTTGCCGTTTTTTATCAAAACATCAAAATCTTTCTTTGTCACCCTCTTTTTTTTAGGAAGCATCTTATTTTTTAATCGAAACATTAACCCGACCCTTTCGGCGACGAGCTGTGTTTACCTTTCTTCCATCTTTTGTTTTTGTTCTAACAAGAAATCCATGAGTTTTAGCTCTTTTCCTTCTGTTTGGTTGATATGTTTGAGACATAGTAAGAATATATAACAGATTGAATAATAATGCAATCTGTGTCTTAAAAAAATATCCACACGATATCAACATGTTAATTAAGATATTTAATTGTTGTGAATTTTAAAAAGAGGATATAATAAAAAAACAACAAACCGTTTATATAAAATAAGATTAAAATCAAAAAGTCGGCTAGTAAATTTTAGTGGATAAATAAAAAAACAAATGGATACAAAAGAACTCTGGGATAAATGTTTAACAGAAATTGAACTTAATATCTCTAAGGCTAATTTCTCTACCTGGTTTAAAAACACTTCTATTGTTAAAGAAGAGGGAGGAATAATATATTTGGGTGTTCCTAATGAATTTGTTAAAGATTGGCTTTATAATAAATTTCATAAACTCATACTTAAAACCCTTATAAATAACAATAGTGAAATAAGAGGAGTTGAGTATGTTATAAACAAACAAGATTTTAAAAACATAAAAAACGTAAATAAAGGAGGGGAAACAATAAACCAACCAAACCTGAACAAAGAACTCCCCTTAAATGATTTATATATAAACAAAGAAGATAACCTAAACCCTAGATATAATTTTAATTCATTTATAGTTGGTCCATTTAATGAGCTAGCCTATGCTGTTTCTCAAGCTATAATTACTAATCCTGGACAAAATTACAACCCATTCTTTGTCTATGGTGGAACAGGGTTGGGTAAAACACACATGATTCAGGCTATTGGAAACACAATAAAATCAAAGTTTCCAAATAAAAAAATATACTATGTTAGTTTAGAAAAGTTCGCTATTGATTATATAAACTCTATTCAAAACAAAAATCCAAATGCTTTTAAAGAAAAATATCGTAAATATGATGTCTTTATAATGGATGATATTCAATTTATTTCAAAAATGGATAAAACCCAAGAAGAATTATTCCATCTTTTTAATACCTTATATGAAAACAATAAACAAATTATCTTTTCTTCCGATAAACACCCCAATTTTATTCAAGGACTAGAAGAGAGACTACAATCTAGATTTGCTTCTGGTATGACAGTTCAAATAATTGAACCAGACTATGAGTCAAGAATTGCCATTATTAAAGCAAAATTTAGTAACACTAACTGTATTTTTGAACCTGAGGTTATATCCTACTTAGCTGAGTCTTTAAACGGTAATATTCGTGAATTAGAAGGCAGTTTAAATACAGTTATTTATCAAAGCCAACTAAAAAATAAAGCTTTAAACCTATCTGATGTTAAAAATTTAATTAAAAACAATATTAAACCAAAGAAAAATGTAGCAGTTAAAGATATTGTTAAGGTTGTAGCCGAACAATATGGAATTTCAGAAGAATCTGTTTATGAAAAAACAAGAAGAAAAGAAATCGTTAGAGCTAGACAAGTAGCAATGTATATTCTTCGAGAAGATTTTAATATTTCATATCCTTTAATTGGACAAAAAATGGGGGATCGTGATCACACTACAGTAATTCACTCTCATTTAAAAATTAAAGATGATTTAAAAACAGATCCATCTTTATTACAAGAAATAGAAAAGATTAGAGTTATGTTGAAATAGGTTAGATAAGTATGTGGAAAAGATGTGTTTTATTAAAAAATAAAAGTTGATAAGTTTAATAATTATTAATTTTCAAAAAATAATAAACAAAAAATAAAATTTTTCAACAATATATTTTTTAAAAAAATATTTATAAAATATAAACAAAAATAGAAATCCACATATTCACAACATTAATAGTATTAATAAATTATAAAGTATATTTAATAACAAACCATATGAAAATAGAATGCTCAATAGAAAAAATTAAAAAAGCTCTAAGTTCGGTTGAAAGAGTCACTGGAAAAAATTTAACCTTACCTGTTTTAAGTTCAATTCTTTGGGTAGCTACAAATAAAAGTTTAAAATTAAGAGCAACTAATTTAAACATTGGAGTAGAAATAGAAGTTCCAGCTAAAATAGAAGAAGAAGGAACTGTTGCTGTTCGTGGGGACATACTATCATCTTTATTTTCCGTTCTTCAAGGTGAATCAAGTGTTAAGTTTGAATTAACTAATAATAATTTATCTGTTAAAACAAAAACAAATTCCATTTTACTTAAAAGTATTCCCCATGATGATTTTCCAACTATTCCTTTAATCAAAGGACAGGAAATAGTTATTCCTAATAAAAAATTTATTGATGGTATAAAATCTGTTTATTACAGTTCTGCTGTTTCAGAAATAAAACCAGAGATAGGAAGTGTATATATCTACCTAGATGATGATATGTTGGTTTTTGTAGCCACTGATTCTTTTCGTTTAGCCGAGAAAAAAGTAAAAATAAAACAAAAACTTAATTTTGATAATATATTAATACCATTTAAAAACATTACTGAAATTATTAAAATATTTGATGGAATTGATAATGATCTAAAAATTAATATTCAAAAAAATCAAATATCTCTTTCTTTAGAAAATATATATTTAACCTCTCGGGTTGTTGATGGAAACTTTCCAGACTATAAACAAATTATTCCTAAAATTCCAACCACCAAAGCTATTGTTTTAAAACAAGAATTATTATCATCATTAAAAATATCTAATCTTTTTTCCGATAAATTTAATCAAATTGTTTTAAATATTAAACCAAAAGATAAAAAATTTGAGATAGAATCAAAAAATAATGATATAGGAGAAAATATTTCTTTAGTTGATGGAGCTTTATCAGGGGAAGAAGTCTCTGCTAATTTTAATTATAAATATGTTTTAGATTGTTTTCAATCAATAGAAGCTGATAGTTTAAGTTTAGAATTAAGTGGTAATAATAAAGCAATGATTATTAGGGGTGTAGGGGATACTTCTTTTCTTTATTTAGTAATGCCAATGAATAGATAAAATGGATTATAACCACATAACTTTATTTTTTGAAAAGTTTAAAAATATAATTTTTCAAAAAGAGCAAATAAAAGAAATTGTAATTAAAATTATTTCTGAAACGATATCTTACCCTATAGAAAACAATTTTATTGAAATAAAAAAAGGTCAAGTTTTTATAAAAACATCACCTCTTTTAAAAAACGAGATTTTAATTCACAAAAAAGAAATTTTTGATAGGTTTAAAAAAGAACTACCAAATAATTTTAATATTGTAGATATAAAATAGTTTTTATTCTGTTTCTTTTAAATTAAAACCTAAAACTTTTTCAGACATATTACCTAAAACATCTACAACAATAACTCTAATTGTATTATTTATATTAATATCTGAAACATCTGAAGGTTTAAAACTAAAATTATAAGGTTTATTTTTAATAGATGTTAGGTATGTGTTATTAACAAAGATATCTATTTTTTTTATTAATATTTTACTCTCCATATTTATTTCTACCCCAATATTTTCTTCTTTGTTGTATTTCTTGTTTTCTAAGCCTGTAATTTCAAAAATTGGTTTAGATGATGGTGTGTGAACATCATCATATTCGTCTGGAATTTCTACTTCCAAATTATATTTATATTTGTTTTTTTGCCACCAATCATTAACCCCATATTCCCAATTATTATATTGAGAATCATTTATTTCACTAGGTATTTCGTTGTTTAAAGGGTTGTCTTTATTAATCCAGTGTAAAATTGAATGAACATTAAAATCAAATATTTCTTTTTTTGTTTCCTCGGGTGTATATTCTGTTGCTAATTTACCTGAGATTGTATCAAGGATATAGGTTTGTCCGTTTTGCCAAACTCCTCTTAATACAGGTGGTATTGATTGGTTAATTGGTTCTGGTTCTTCAAATTTTTCAACCTCTTTACCCCTCAAAGCCTCAACCATAACCGCGTTCCAGATTGGACCCGCCATAGCAACTCCTCCTTTTTTCATTGGAACATTATCATTGTTTCCAACCCAAACTCCAACAGCTACTGTTGGAGTATAACCAATTGTCCAAGCATCCTTGTTGTCATTTGTTGTTCCTGTTTTTGCGGCAGCTTCAACCCCGCTTATTTTTAACAAAGAATAAGCTCCAAAAGCGGGTGTTCTGGCTTCATTGTCAGATAAAATACTAGAAATTATTTTTGTTGTGTTTTCACTAATAACCTGTTGTGTTTCTAGTGTAAATTGCTCTAAAAGATTATTACTTTTATCATATACTTCTAAAATAGACTTGGGTTGATTTTTAAAACCTTTGTTGGCAAAAACACTATAAACCGAAGTCATATCCAATAGTGTAGTTTCTCCTCCACCTATAACCAAAGATAAACCATACCTATTTGGATCGTTTTTTAGTGTAGTAACCCCTAAGTTCTGGGCCATTTTTATAGAATCAGATACCCCAACTAAATACAATAATTTAACTGCTACAATGTTAATAGACTGAGCCAAGGCGTTTCTAAGTGATACAGGTCCAACAAAAGCGTTATTCCAGTTATCTGGGGTATAACAACTCTCTTTGGTGGATGTTCCATCTGGACTACAAGATGAATTAAATTCTGTTCTAACATCAAAAAGGTGCGTTTGGTCTGTATATCCTTTTTCAAAAGCAAGAGCGTAAACAATTGGTTTAAAAGAAGAACCTGGTTGGCGTGGAGCCGTGGCAACATTAAAATTTCCATCAATTTCTCGATCAAAATAATCTCTTGATCCAGCCATGGCTAGTATTTGACCTGTTTTTGGGTCTATAACCACGACGGCTGCATTTTTTCCACCCCAATTAGTTTCGTTTTCTTTTGATTTTTCTAAAACTATCTTTTCTACTTTTTCTTGTAATTCATAGTCTATGGTAGTGATAACATTTAAACCACCTTCTTCTATTGTATTTTGTCCATATTTATTTTCTAAATAATCTTTAACATAAAAAACAAAATGAGGAGCTAAAATACCACCTTTTTGTTGGGGGAGAAAAGTAACTTTTTCTTCTTTGGCTTTTGTATAATCACCTTCATTAATTGAACCAACCTCCAACATACGAGAAAGAACTAAATCTTTTCTTGCATCTAGTTTGTCCTTGTTTTTTCCATATGGAGAATAGTATGTTGGGCCATTTGGAATGGCAGCCATATATGCAGATTCAGCCAGGGTTAATTCTTTTGGATTTTTACCAAAAAAAGATTTAGTTGCCTCTTCTATTCCATAAATACTTCCACCATAAGGGGCTTCGTTTAAATACAAAGCTAAAATATCATTTTTACCCATTGTTTGTTCTAGTTTTATTGCTAGAATCCATTCTTTTATTTTTCTAGACAAAGAAACTTCAGGTGTTAAAAGAGTATTTTTGATTACTTGTTGAGTAATTGTTGAACCGCCCTGGATCTTTCGTCCAGTTAGTTTTGCCCAAACTGTGGCTCTAATTATAGAACTAATTCTAATTCCTTTATGGTTGTAAAATTCAGAGTCCTCAATTGCAATTGTAGCTTTTGTAATATTGTCACCCATTTCTTCAAACGGAATAATCGTTCTTTTAATATCTTTGTGGACATCATAAAGCAAAATCTTTCCAGTTCGATCGTATATTTTTGTCGAGCTCTCAACTTTTCTTTGGCTAAATTGTTTAAAATCAGGAATTTTTAAATTACTAACCCAAATGGCAAACAATCCAGATAAAACAAAAAAAACACCCAAACAAAGAATAACTATAGACTTAAACCAAGACTTTTTTGTTTTGTTTTTGTTTTTTCTCATATTTTCAATAATATCACAATTTTATTTAATATGTTAAAATACATTTCATATGGAAGACAAACAAAAAGAATTGTTAAATAGGGCTGTTTCTGCTATTTATCCTTCTAAAGAATTTTTAGAAAGCAAAATAAAATATGGAAAAAAGTTTACATTGTATTTGGGTATAGACCCAACTGGTCCAACTCTTCATTTGGGTCATTTTATACAACTTAAAAAAATGGCTGAATTTCAAAAAGCTGGACACCAAGTAATTATTTTGATTGGTGATTTTACGGCTATGATAGGGGATCCAACAGACAAGAAAAGCACCCGCCAACCACTTACCCGCAAACAGGTTTTAAATAACCTAAAAGACTACAAAAAACAAATATCAAAAGTTATCTCACTTAAAGGAAAAAACAAGGCTAAAATTAAATTTAATTCTAAGTGGCTCAAAAAAATGAATTTTGAAGATGTTTTATCTTTGGCTTCCAAAATGACAGTTCAACAAATGTTGGAAAGAGATATGTTTAAAAAAAGGATGGAAGAAGGGCGAGCTGTTTCAATTCATGAGTTTCTATATCCCCTAATGCAGGGATATGATTCTGTAGCTATGGACGTTGATGGAGAACTTGGTGGTAACGATCAGACATTTAACATGCTTTGTGGAAGAGATATGATGAAAGTTTTTAAAAACAAGGAAAAGTTTGTTGTTACAACAAAACTACTAGAAGACAACCAGGGTTTAAAGATGGGAAAAACTGAGGGTAACATGGTAGCTTTGTCGGATAGTCCAGACAATATGTATGGAAAAATAATGAGCTGGTCTGACGGACTTATAATCTCTAGTTTTGAGCTTTGCACTGATGTTCCAATGGTTGAAATAGGGCAACTCGCTGAATTGATGTCTTTAAATAAAATAAATCCAAGAGATTTAAAAATGAGACTAGCTAAAGAGATAACAAAAATTCTTTATGGTTCTGAAAAAGCAGAAAGGGCTGAACAAAACTTTATTAAAACTTTTCAAAAAAAAGAAATCCCAGAGGAAATAGAAAAAGTTTCTGTTCCAAAAGATAAATTACTAGTTGATGTTCTATTAGAGAAAGGCATAGTTAAATCAAAAGGTGATTTTAGAAGGCTGGTTGATTCTTTATCTATTATGAAATTAGAGTCTAATAGTAAAATAAATAACTACGAAGAAAAGGCTGATAGTGCTGTCTATAAAATAGGGAAGAAAAGATTTATTAAAATAGAAGTTGAAAATTAAAAACCAGACTTAGTCTGGTTTTTAATTTAATAATTCCCGTCTTCTTCTGTAAAACCGTTATCCCATTCATCATCATCATCTCCATCATCTTCATATGAATCATTATCATCTTCTATATCACTCTCATCATCAAAAATTTCATCTATTAAACTATCGTCTATCCCACCCTCTCTCAAATCAATATCATCATCTTTTTTGGAGACATCATTTTCTCCTAAACCATCTTCATCATTGGGTTTTATTTTTTTTGATTTTCCTTTAAAATCGTCGTACATATGACTCAAAAATTAAATTATATTTTAATAATGAATTATTTGTATCAAAATATGAATTGCTTGGCAATAGTTTTTACTTGTGGATAAGTGACATATTCTTTTTATTTAAAAAATCAACAAAAATAAGGGTTTATTTGAATTTTTGACAGGCCAAAAATGTTAAACCAATAGCTATAGCGTCTAATTCATCATCTGAAGTTGTTTCCTTTTTTATTTTTATAAGCTTAGGAACCATACTCATAACCATCTTTTTATCAGCCTTTCCATACCCAGTGACGGCAAGTTTAATTTCGGGTGGGGTGAATTCAACAGTGTCTAAATTATACAGACCAGCTGAATAGATTATCACCCCTCGAGCTTCAGCTACGCCCATGGCTGTTTTTTGATTAACGGATAGATAAAGTTTTTCGATAGATAAAACACCTGGTTCGTATTTTTCTATAACCCTAGCAACCTCTTGTCCGATTTTTTTTAGACGAATAGCAAAAGAAGTATCAGTTGTAGTTTTAAAACATTCAGAAAAAATTAATTCTTCTCTTCTATCATTATTTTTTTCAATGATAGCAATTCCAATTCTTTCATATCCTGGATCAATACCTAATACTCTATTTTTTTTCATAACCTAAATGATCATAACCTTTTTCAGTGACAATTCTTCCTCTGGTTGTTCTGTCTAATAGACCAAGTCTAATTAAATAAGGTTCAATTACTTCTTCTATGGTGGCTTCTTCTTCACCACTTGCAGCGGCAATTGTTTTTAACCCAACTGGGCCACCATTAAATTTTGAAATTATAATATCTAGTATTCTACGGTCAGAAGAGTTTAAACCAAACTCGTCTATTTCAAGCAAAGCCAAGGCTTTTTTAACAATATCTTTTGATAAAGAAGTTTTGTTAACTTGAGCATAATCACGACATCTTTTTAATAAATAGTTAGCTGTTCTTGGGGTGAAGCGGGCCCTTTTTGCTATTTCTTCCAAGGCTCCATCTTCTAAATTAACTCCAAGAATTTTAGCTGACCTCTCTAATATTTTTTCTATTTCTTTATCGTTATAAAACTCCAACCTAAAAACTCCACCCGAGAATCTAGAGCGTAGGGGAGAAGACAGCAAGGCTACTCTCGTAGTTGCTGCAATTAAGGTAAAAGCTGGTAATTCTAGTTGTATTGTTCTAGCTGATGGACCTTTTCCTATTATTATATCCAAGACACCAGACTCCATAGCCGGGTAAAGAATTTCCTCAACTGTTTTATTTAATCGATGTATTTCATCGATGAAGACAATATCACCAGAAGAAAGGTTAGTTAAGATAGAAGCGAGGTCTCCAACCTTTTCAATTGCTGGTCCAGATGTAATTTTTATTTGTCTACTTGTTTCTTTCGCTATTAAATGGGCGAGTGTTGTTTTTCCCAAACCTGGAGGACCATAAAATAACAAATGTTCAGCTGGGTGAGCTCTCTCTTCGGCCGCTTTTAAGAGTATTTTTAAGTTCTCTTTTATGTTTTCTTGACCAATATAATCATCCCAAATTTCAGGCCTTAAGGTTTGGTCTAAATATGAATCTTCTTTTTTTATTTTATCTCCACTTGACATAATTTTTAATATATGCTATATTCTTATCATATTCGTATATTACAGTATAACACTTTTGGAAAGAGGATATAAATCTCTAAGCAATCGGCCTCGTGCTCTATATTTGTGCATAGGACGCTCTGGTTATTTTACTGGAACTATCCTGTAATCTTCTATTACTTTGTATTAATAATTTTACAAAGGATTGTTTAGAGATTTATGTTTTCTTTAAAAAATCTGGCTTTCGCCAGATTTTTTTATTCCTCCAATAAATCAACCACGCTTCTTACTTCTTCCAAAGAAGTAATGCCTTTCAAAACCTTAATCACACCATCTTCTTGCATGTTTAGTGTTCCTTGTTTAACTGATATTTTTTTAATATCTCTTTCGCTTGGTTTGTTTATTATTATTTTCTCTATTTCTTCATCTGTTTGGATAGCTTCAAATATTCCCATCCTACCGTTGTATCCAGTGTGATTACATTTTTCACAACCAACTGGTTCATATATTTTATATTCTTTATTCAAATCTATTTCAAAATCTATGTTTTTCCCATTTTTTCTAGCCCTAGTTATTATTTCATCAATGATAGCCTTGTCTCTTCCGGTTGCTATTTTTTCTTTTTTACACAAAGGACACAAAACCCTAACTAGCCTTTGGGCTACAGACAGAGATAAGGCAGAAACTAATGTTTGAGGATTAACATCAAGGTCTATAAGTCTTGGAATAACCCCAGCGGCATTGTTGGTATGTAGAGTAGAGAAGACAAGGTGACCAGTTAGGGCAGACTGAACTGCTGTTTTGGCTGTTTCTGCATCTCTAATTTCTCCAACCATGATAACATCAGGGTCTTGCCTTAAAGCAGATCTTAATCCTGACAAGAATGTATAACCCTTTTCTTCCTCAACCTGAGTCTGGGATATTCCAGGTAGGTGATATTCGATAGGGTCTTCAATAGTAATTATTTTTATTTCCTCAGAATATATTCTTTGCAAAAAAGAATAAAGAGTTGTTGTTTTACCAGATCCAGTTGGTCCAGTTAAAAGAATTAAACCATTTGGCTTTTTAATTTCATCCATGAAGACTTGGTAAAGAGCTGGTTCAATTCCAGCGTCTTCAAGTTTGTGTCTAATAGATTTAGGATTTAATATACGCAAAACAACAGATTCTCCGTAGGCACCAGGCATGACAGAGACCCTCAGGTTTATTTCATCTTGGTCTAGCATAAAACTAAACCTACCATCTTGAGCCGATGCGGTTGTTGTTATTTTTAATCCAGAAATTAATTTTATTCTTGAGTTAATAAATTTATGAACAGCGGGGGATATTTCCATTAGTTCTTGCAAAACTCCATCTAATCTTAATCTGACCCTGATTGTATTTTCTTCTGGTTCGAAGTGAATATCTGAAGCGTTAATAGAAATAGCTCCAGCAAGTATAACCTCTAGAATTTTAGAAGTTATGTGTGATCCACCTTGTTCGGTTTTGATAACCATGTCTTTAATATCCTGCATGTTTTTTATCTCAGCCATTATTTTTTTCAAAGATTCTCCTGATATACTTATAACCCCTGCTTCTGATTTAATAGCTTTTGATAGCTCAACATACCTTTCCCAAACTTTTTCTAGGCTAGCCAAAGAGGCCATGTAAAAAGTTGGATTTAATCCTTTGGTTTTAAAATAATCTTCTAAGAATAAAATTTTTTCTGGTTGAGGAGATCTAACTGCCACATGAATATTCTTACCATTTAGTTTAAACGGACCAATTTCCCATTCTCTGGCATCTTCTTCTCGAACAGAGCGAAGAGCCTCGTTTTCTATTGGAAGATCGGATAAATTGACTGAACTAATATTGTATTTAGCTTGAGCTAAAAAGCTAACTAATTGTTCTTCTTCAATTTTTTTTAAATCATCAAGTTTTCTTTTGTGTTTATCGTCGTCAAACTGTATTGTCATATAGAACCATTATATATTATTAGGGGATTAGATGCACCTCCTAATCTATATATTTAATTATAATTTAGTGGTTGACATTTTTGCTTAAATATGCTATTCTTTAAAGGAATTTAGTATCTCTCTTGTTATTGTATTTGAATCCAATTTTGGATTGTTTTTTGGACCCAAATACAATAACAACAGAGAAAAAATGAAAAAAATAGTTTTTATTCTGCTTCTGTCCCTAGGATGGATAGAAGTAGTTGGGCAGGTGAAATTCCCGCCCGTCCGTCCCTACAGAGAAACGGACTACACGATAATGGAGGCAAAGAACTTTGCCGAATCTGGAAGTCCGCTAGCAATATCGTGGACAGACTCTCTTGTTTTAAATGTAGGGGGAGGTCTCATTTATGCTATGAACTCTGGTCTTGTAGGACAGGAAGAAATTCTTGCTCTTAATCAAGCTATAATTAATGCCAAAAACATTGATTATATACTATCCCATGTTTTCTACGAAAACAGAAAACTCTCTGGGGGATTTAAAAACTCCAGAGATGAAAATGGTGTTTGTCGTTTTTATAACGACACCACTGTTTTTGAGGGGACAGTTGGAATATTTCGGTTGGAGGGTATAGTAGAGATTATTGTCTATAAGACAAGATGTCTCAATTTGTTGATCGTCGAGCCGACGATTATAGAGTCGTTTCCAACCCATTTAACCACAAGTGTTATGCAATCAGAGGCTTACAATGAGCAAGAAGAAAGACTTGAGGCCTCTCCTTTTATACCTCGGGAAGCAGGGGGGTCACCGCTTCTAGCTTTTTCTAAACAACAAAAGTCCTGGATCCAAAGGAACTGGTATGTTATACCAGTTGGGGCTGTGGCTCTGGGTGGTATAGTTTATGCCATCATCAAGGTTTGTTTGGCAGAAGTAGGCCCTATTGATAAAGACCCTGAACCCAGAACGATGCCGGAAGGTATCGGGATGGGGATACCGATAAGATAATTAGCAGTAACGAGTGGTCTCAACCACCACTCGTTACCTACTTTTTTAAGTTTTTAACCAAGGCGGTTGAAAATTTAAAATTGTAAGTTAATTTAATTATTAAAAACAAATATGAAAAAACATATCAAAAATATAATATCAGGACTCATCTTTGGTTTGGCTCTTTTGGGTTCTTTCGGTTTGGCCGAAGCTACCTGGAATACATATCCAACAGACTGTCCCAACCCTCTTTCCATTGGTAATCACTCTACCGGAGAGGGTGTTCAAGATGGCACCAATAATTGTTGGACAAAAAGAACAGTTTCAGCCAGTGCAGGAGATACCATTAACCTGGCTGTTTTTTACGACAACACAAATGGAGTCGATGCTAGATATACAAAGATAAACTTAAACAAAACTCCAAGTGGGGAAAGCACATCCTTCTCTTTTTCTGGAACCTTGAATTCTTCTCCCGCAAGTTTGTCTTTGAATAAAGTTACAGTAAATATATCTAGTTCCCAAACTCTAACTTACAATCAAGCTAAATGGTTTAAAAATGGTTCTGGTACAGGTACTTCCGTTTCTGGGGAAAGCGCTTTTGGCTCAGGACTATCCTTAGGAACTATTCCTAAGGGAGAATGGGGAACAGTACTTATTTCTTTTAAGGTCAGCAACAATACAACCCCTGAAGAAGTTTGTTCCATCTCATCTTTCACCGCCTCGGATTACTCAATCGATGAAGGTGACTCATCTACTTTAAGTTGGTCAACAGACAACTGTACTTCCGCCAAGATCTCAAACGTTGGAAGTGTTGGAACTAATGGAAGCAAAACTGTCTACCCAACAGGAGATACCACCTACACTCTAACCGCCTATGGTGCTGATGGAACATCTAAAACAAAAAGTTTAACCATCAATGTTGATCCATACATTGAACCAACATATTGTTCCATCTCATCCTTCACCGCTTCCGATTACTCAATCGATGAAGGTGACTCATCTACTTTAAGTTGGTCAACAGACAACTGTACTTCCGCCAAGATCTCAAACGTTGGAAGTGTTGGAACTAATGGAAGCAAAACTGTCTACCCAACAGGAGATACCACCTACACTCTAACCG
>CAZQUJ010000009.1:22236-27449 GCA_964596605.1 uncultured Candidatus Saccharibacteria bacterium
ACTAATGGAAGCAAAACTGTCTACCCAACAGGAGATACCACCTACACTCTAACCGCCTATGGTGCTGATGGAACATCTAAAACAAAAAGTTTAACCATCAATGTTGATCCATACATTGAACCAACATATTGTTCCATCTCATCCTTCACCGCTTCCGATTACTCAATCGATGAAGGTGACTCATCTACTTTAAGTTGGTCAACAGACAACTGTACTTCCGCCAAGATCTCAAACGTTGGAAGTGTTGGAACTAATGGAAGCAAAACTGTCTACCCAACTTCTGACACAACTTACACTCTAACCGCCTATGGTGCTGATGGTATAACAAAGACAAAAACCCTAACAATCAACGTTGAAAAAGAAATTATCAATCCAGAAAATGATTCTTGTGTTATAAACAGCTTTAAATCAAGCGATAGTACTATAAAAAAAGGAGAATCTGCAACAATTAGTTGGAGTACCTCTAACTGTTCATTTATTAATATTCCGGGAATTGGTTATGGCCTTTCAAATAGTGGGTCAAAAGTGGTTAATCCAACTTATACCAAGACATACACTTTGAGTGCCTATTCTCTTTCTTCTCTCTTTTCTGCAAAAACAAAAACCTTAACAATTAATGTTGAAGAAGTTACAGATCCTGAAGATCCAGAATTTTGTTCCATTTCAGGCTTTAGCGCTAGTCGATATAGTTTGAGCTCAAATGAATCCACTAATTTAAGTTGGAATACTAATAACTGTACGAGTGTCACTCTTTCAGGAGTAGGAGTTGTCTCATCTTCTGGTAGTAAATCTGTCTATCCATCATCTAGTACAACATATGTCTTAACTGGTTTTAATCAAAATGGTAGTAAGGTAACAAGTGATATTAGGATTGCTGTTAATGAAGACGAAGATGATGAAGATTGCCGGATTGATTTTTCGGCTAGTGACACTAGGATAGATGAGGGTGATTATACAAGACTAGAATGGGAAACTGAAGGTTGCCAAGATGTTAGGATAACTGATGTTGGTTATGTTTCTTCATCTGGAAGTAGAAAAGTTTATCCTGATGAAGATACAACATATCGTTTAACTGCTTATGACAACAATGGAAAATACTTTACTGATTCTGTGAAAATATATGTAGATGATGACGATGATGAAGATGACGACTGCCAAATAGATAGTTTTACAGTATCTGATTCTTCTGTTAAATACGGAGATCAAGTAACACTAAAATGGAGAACAAGCGATTGTGATGATGTCTATATTTCAAACTTGGGATATGTAGATGAAGATGGAAGCGAATATATTAATGCCTACTATTCAACCACATATACATTGAGAGCAGAAGGACCAGAAAGGACTAGAACCAAGAATATTAAAGTTAATGTTGGATCATCATACAACCCAACTCCAGTTGTTAATTACAACGCTGAGGTTGTTACCACCGTTGCCACAAACATTACCGAAAACAGTGCCTATTTAAACGGATTGATCTCAAGTTCTAGTTTTAGGTCAAATAATGTCTACTTTGAATATGGAGAAAGCATTAACTTAGGTTCAAGAACACCATCTAAGGTTACAACTTATGATACCAATTTCAACTATTATCTTACCGGCTTAAAAGCTAATTCAATCTATTACTTCCGTGCTGTAGCTGAAGATTCAACAGGGAATGTGTATCGTGGATCATTGCAGTTTTTCAAAACTAATGGAAAAATATATGTTCCAGAAACAACAACCACTACAACAAGAAGGACTGTTGTAACTCAAGGGAAAACTGTTTACGGTTCAGCATCTCCACTTGTCTTAGAAATTGGGAATAAATATCAAACATTAAATGTTGGAGATGAAATAGAATACTTTGTTCACTATAAAAATATAAGTAATTCTGTTCTATCATATCCAATGATTCAAGTTTATATCCCAGAAGGGATAGAAGTTAAAAACATATCCAGCGGAACATATTCGGAGAGAGATAGGATATTGTCTATTCCTCTACCTAATTTAAATCCAGATGATGAAGGAATTGTTTATGTTCAAGCTGAAGTTGATTCAATTGATAATCAACTATCCCAAATAGTTACTACAGCTGTCTTGGTTTACACTAATCCAAATGGAGCACAGGAAAACGCTATGGCTTATGTCTTAAATATGCCTGGTGATACAGGAAACATGCTTGGGGCATCTGCTTTCATAGGAGGATTTGGAAATATGGGTTTGGTTTGTTGGTTGCTAATAATATTACTCATTCTCCTCATAGTCTTAATTGTCCGTATGATATATCGTAAAAAAGAGAAAGAGCAAGTAATTGTTCCAATTGAAACAAAGAAATAAACAAAAAGGCCCCCTTGGGGGCTTTTTTGTCGTACACCAAACTGTGCTAATATATGGAGATGGAGATAAAATTCAAACAACAAGATATTCCAAAATTAGCTAAAAAGATTATAGATAAAATTTCAAAACAAAAAGGGGAAAGGGCTCGTGTTTTAGCCTTGACTGGAGATCTAGGCTCTGGCAAGACAACCTTAACCAAAGAAATAGCTAAACAATTAGGGGTGAAAAATAGTGTTATTTCTCCAACTTTTGTTATCATGAAGTTCTATCCGCTTTCCCAAAAACAAAAGATATTACCAAAAATAAATAAACTAATCCATATTGATGCATATCGCTTAGAGGGTGAAACTGATCTATTAAAGTTTGGTTGGTCAGATATTCTCGCTGGACAGAATCTAGTTATCATTGAGTGGCCAGAATTGATTAAAAAAGATATACCCAAAAACGCTTTCTGGATTAGTCTTAGTCATATAAATGAAGAGACTAGACTAGCCTCATGGTGTGATATAATTAAATTATGATTAACAAAAACCCAAGCAAAGAAAGAATCGTTTTGCTTGATTCTCACGCTATTATCCATCGAGCATATCATGCTTTGCCAAACTTTTTTAATTCTCAGGGAGAACCTACTGGAGCTCTTTATGGACTAGCTACAATGTTGTTTAAGATAATAACTGAACTTAAGCCAGATTATATTATTGCTTGTTTTGATTTACCCAAAAAGACATTTCGTCATGAATCTTATGAAGCCTATAAAGCAGGAAGAGCGAAAGCTGATGAAGAACTAGTTTTACAACTAAAAAAATCTCGTGATTTTTTTGAGGCCATGTCTATACCGTTTTATGAGCTTGAAGGTTTTGAAGCTGATGATCTATTAGGAACAATTGTTAAAAAACTTAAAAATAAAAAAAATATTGAAACCATAATTGCTTCTGGTGATATGGATACTCTTCAATTAGTTTCTGATGATTCTGTTATGGTCTATACCCTTAAGAAGGGAATAAACGATACTATTCTATACAACGAACAAAAAGTTTTAGAGAGGTTTAATTTCGAACCAAAGAGTTTGCCTGATTACAAAGGATTAAATGGGGACCCGTCTGATAATATAATTGGTATTAAGGGAATTGGGGAAAAAACAGCTACAACTTTAATTGCAAAATATGGGACAATAGAAAAGATATATCAGGTTATAAACAAAAACAGCCAAGAATTAAAATCTTTAGGATTAACAGATAGAATTATTAATCTTATTACAGAAGGAGAAGAGGAGGCTTTGTTCTCTAAAACCCTAGCAACAATTAGAACAGATGCCCCAATAGATTTTTCTCTACCAAGAAAAAAATGGAAGGATATGGTAGATAGAGATAGGGTGGAAAGTTTCTTTAGAAAAATGGAGTTCCGTAGTTTAGAAGGAAGATTTTTAAAGGTTTTAGGAGATAAAGAGTCTTTAGTTAAAGAAGAGTCAAAAGAAGAACCATCAGAGAAGATAGAAAAAGCCAAGGTTGCTTACTGGTTACTAAATTCCGAAAGGACCAATCCTAATATAGATGAGATTAGATTTTATAAAGGTAGTAAGAATTTAGATCAGGCAATTTCTTTAATGGAAGAAGATTTAAAAAAAGAGAGAATGTCTTATGTTTATGAAAGAATAGAATTGCCCATTATTCCAATTATTAAAGAGATGGAAAACAATGGGATTTTGATTGATATAGAATATTTAAAAAAAATATCAGAAGAATATCACCAAGAGTTATCAGACATAGAAAAAAATATTTATAAAATAGCTGGCCAAGAATTTAATATAAATTCACCTAAACAGGTTGGAGAAATTTTATTCAGCAAACAGAATATCCCAGTTAAGGGAATTAAAAAAAGTGCAGGTGGGGCAATTTCAACGAGAGAAAGTGAGTTAGAAAAACTAAAAGATGAATATCCAATTGCTAAAGAAATATTAAAATATAGAGAACTACAAAAATTGCTCTCAACTTATATAGACACACTACCTTCGTATGTTTCAGGTGATGGACGATTAAGAGCGAACTTTATTCAGACTGGAACAACAACTGGTCGTTTCGCTTCTAGTAATCCAAACTTACAGAATATTCCAACTAGAACAGAAAAGGGGAGTAGTATCAGAAATGCTTTCATTGCAAAAAAAGGATATATTTTAGTCTCTTTTGATTATTCTCAAATAGAATTAAGGGTTGCTGCTTTGTTATCTCAGGATCCATATTTTATAGCCTCTTTTAAACAAGGAAAAGATATTCACACCGCCGTTGCCATGAAAGTTTTTGGCGTAAAAGAAGAGGATGTTACGGCTGAAATGAGAAGAAGAGCTAAGATTATCAACTTTGGAATTTTGTATGGTATGGGGGTTAGCGCCTTAAAAGAAAATCTTGGAACAGACAGAAAAGAAGCCCAAGTATTTTATGATAATTATTTCCAACAATTTCCAACCATTAGGAACTATCTTGATAGTATCAAAGATTTTGCCAAACAAAATGGTTACACCCAAACTCTTTTTGGTCGTAAAAGATATTTTCCGGCTATTAAATCACCAATTCCTTTTATCAGGGCTATGGCTGAAAGAATGGCTACCAATGCTCCAATACAAGGAACAGCTACAGCAGATATAATTAAGATTGGTATGAAAAAAGCTGATCAGGCCTTAATAAATAACAAACTAAAAGAACAAGCCAAGCTTCTACTTCAAGTCCATGATGAATTGATATATGAAGTTAAAAAAGAAAAACTTGAGGATGTAATAAATATTGTAAAAGAAGCGATGGAAAACCTTATTCCAGAAGAGTTTTTGATGGGTAAAGAAGTAGTTCCCTTAAGGGTTTCGGTTGGATATGGAGATTCTTGGGGTCTTTTAAAATAGTAGATAT
>CAZQUJ010000010.1:0-23383 GCA_964596605.1 uncultured Candidatus Saccharibacteria bacterium
TATTTAACTCCAAGGGAGATATTTAATAGTGTAGCGATTCAGGTTAGAACTTAAGGGTAAGTGCTTGACTTTACAAGCTATAAAATGTATTTTGAAGGAAAATTTAACCAGATTGAAATAAAATGAAAAATGTTATTGATGGAGCATATATTCTAGATAAGAGAATTTTGCTCGTAAGGAAAAAAGACACCTGGATTCTCCCTGGGGGGAAAGTGGAAGAAATAGAAAGTGAAAATGATTGCTTGAAGAGGGAATTTAAAGAAGAACTTCCTCATATTCAAATTTTCATTAAAGGCTTTTATAAGGCTTTTAGTGGGATTACCCCTTTTACGAAAAGCGAGGTCCTTGTAAAAGTTTTCTTCATTGAAGTAATAGGGGAAGATATTTCTTCAAGTGCAGAGATATCAGGCTCTCAATTTTTTACAAAAGAAGAATTAAGTTTGATAAAAATATCTGATATCACTAAAGAGATATTGGATGACCTAGAGAAAGATGGCTATTTATAAAATAGCTATTTTTATTTGTTAAAATTGTTATAATTTGGATGTAGGTGAATAATAAATACCATGATAGAAGAATTAAAAAATATTAAAGACCCCTCCTCCTTATTAAAATACATGGCAGAGAATTTTTGTTATGGTTTTGTTAAAAAGAGTAACAATAAAATTATTACAAGAGCAATAGAAAAAGACTGGAGTGATATTTGGCTAAAAGAATATTTTTTACAAAAACCCCAAGAATTAATTAAAAATAAATGTGGGGTTTGTTGGGATTTTGTAGAGTTTGAAGAAGAATGGTTTAAAAACAATGGATATGAGATAAAAAAATTTTATATGGCAGTAGTAAAAGAGGGAGGTAGTAATTTACCCACTCACACATTCTTAGCCTATCTTGATAAAACCAATTGGTATTGGTTTGAATATTCTTGGGGAAATGAAGTAGGTATTCATGAGTATGATAGCTTAGAAGATCTCATAAAAGATGCAAATAAAAAACATATAAAATCAATTTTAGAAAAAGGTGCTAGTTTGGAAGATATAGAAAATCATAAAGTCTATGAATATAAAAAAGTTAATTTTGGTGATGGTCCTATAGAATTTGTTACAAGAATTATTAAAAATAGTAAACAGAATTTTTAAATTTACATAGTATTAGTTTTGGGTTATAGTTTAAATATGAAAAATAGAAAAGCATCGGTAAAAGAATTCTTTTTACGGCGCTTTGGACTCTTGGAATAATCTTAGTTCCTTTCACGATAGTTTCTATTTTTGCAATTCGGGAAATTAATAGGCATCCATTATTAAATACTGATAATGTTCAATCAAGACTAAATAATATGAGAGCTTCGGCTGAAATGTATTTTGATAGCCATGATAATTCATATTATGTTTCCGAAGAAGATAATGTTTGTGTTTCTGAAGAGGGTATAAAATCAGGCTATGACAAGGCTAAGCAACGTGGAGGGGACGGAGATTGTTTTTCCAATACAGATAGTTGGATGGCCTGGGTTAAATTAGAACCCGACAAAGACAAAGCTTGGTGTGCTGATAGCCAAGGTTCATCACAGGAAATAGACATTAAAACAAGACCTATTTTAAATAAGAATGTTACCTGTAACTCTTTTTTGATAAAAGATTAATTTTTATTCTCCAATAAACATCATCAAAACCGAGAAGGCAATACCAGCTAGGAATGACAGGCTAGAATGTTTTTCGTCGTGCTCTCTGGCTTCTGGTAGTAAGTGAGAAGCGGAAACATATATTAGAACTCCTGCCACAAAACCAAGCATTAATCCTAATATAGAGTCATCTAATTTATTTATAACTGGATAAGCAATAAGAGCTCCGATTGGAGTAGTTAAGGCAGCAACTAAAAAGGCGTAGAAAATAGCTTTTTTCTTTTGAAATCCACCCTTAATCAAAAATGAATAAGTGATAACCCCTTCGGCAAATTCATGAATGATTAAACCAATTCCTGAAAGAAAACCAGTTAGTATACTTATACTAAAAGTAACAGTGTAAATAATTCCATCTATAAAAGAGTGTATACCAATACCTTCTATGGCGGTAAATCCAAAAGCTAAATCTTTATGTCCAGATTTTTCTTTTATTAATCTGTTACTAAAATACATAAACAAGAATCCAATTAAAGCAAAAAAACCAGCATATTTATTTTTAGAAAATGCTTCTGGTAAAGCTAAAATTAATGGGGAGGTGATTAAGACTCCGGCGGCAAAACACATAAAATAGTTTTTTAGTCGCTCAGTCCACTTTTTATTTCTGGAAACCACAAAAATCCCGATGCTGTTAAAAATAGCCGAAACGATTGCAAATATTATTATCCAATGAAATGTTGTCATTTTGTTTTTTTTAAATTACTTTTTTATATTTATATATTATAACTTATCTGTCAATACAATTTATGTTTTAAACAATTCTTTCACTTTTAAACAGGGGGCTTGACTTGGTTTTATTATGGGTATATACTCATAATATAAGATTTAGGGTCGATTTATTAGACTAATTAAATAGATAATATGCCTAATTTAAATGGGATAGGTCCTGACGGACAAGGTCCAATGACTGGACGAGCTATGGGTAATTGCGATGGAGCTACTCCTCGTTTTTCAAAAAGGCGAGGTTTTGGTTTAAGAAGATTTTTTGGAGGTCGTAAACAAAGACTCTCCTTAGAAGATCAAGAGAGACTTTTAGAAGAAGAGCTGGAAGCTGTTCGTCGAGAAAAATCTATTCAAAAAGATAATAGCTAAAAACAGCCGGTCTTTCTTTTTAAGCTTGGCCGGATTTTAGCTATTTAATTTGTTATTATTTAAAAATTAAAATATGGCCAGACCTAATCATTGTTTCTGTAAGAATATAAGATTTCAACCAAATATAACTTATTTTAAACCGCAAGGAGTGCCAATGCGGAATTTGGAGACGGTCGTTCTAACTATTGAGGAATTGGAAGCTTACCGCTTGCGTTATTTGGAAAAGTTGGATCAAGAAGAGGGTGGTAAAAGATTAAAAACTTCTACTAGTACTTACCAGAGGATTCTTTATCGAGCTTGTGCTAAAATAGGAGAAGCCTTAATAGAAGGCAAGGCGATAAAAATCATTAGGCATGATTAAAATTATTAGTCTAATTTTATATAAATAATATGAGAGTATTAAAATTTGGGGCTGTTTGGTGTCCTAGTTGTTTAGTTATGAGACCAAGGTGGAAAGAAATAGAAGAAGAAAACCATTGGCTTAAGAATGAATATTTTGAATTTGATGAAAATAAGGATATAGTAGAAAAATATAAAGTTGGGGAATCTTTACCGGTCTTTATTTTCCTAGATAAAGATGATAATGAATTTTTAAGATTAAAGGGCGAAATTTCTAAGGATGATTTATTGAAAATAATAAATGAAAATAAAGATAAGTAAAATGAAAAAATTTTTAACAGTATTAGGCTTAGGCATATTTTTATTTTTTGGTCTTAGTGGGTCTTTTCAACTAGAGGCTTCTACCAATAAAGTAGATGCCTATTTGTTCCATGGTATTGGTTGCCCACATTGTGCCAAGGAAATTGAATTTTTAGATAGCATCAAAGATAATTATCCAGATTTAAATTTAATAAAATATGAAGTTTATTTTAACCAAGGCAATGCTCTTTTATTGCAAAAAGTAGCTAATAATTTAAAAGTAGAAGCAGGTGGAATTCCTTTTATAGTAATTGGAGATAAGTCTTTTATGGGTTTTGATGAACGTTCAACATCTGTTCAGATAGAAGATAGAATAAAAGAATGTTTAGAAAATAGTTGTCCAAATGAAACAGGAAAAATTTTAGGCTTTGACTTAGAAGCAAAAGACAATGAAACTGAAATACCTGAGACTCAGACTGAAGACGTAGAAAATCTAACAGATGTTTCAAGCGAAGAAAACTCCAATGCCGAACAAAAAAGTAAGATAATGAAATTGCCTTTTGTTGGGGAGGTGGATGTGTATAAAGTTTCTTTACCTATACTTGCTGTTTTAATGGGGTTTTTGGACGGTTTTAATCCTTGTGCAATGTGGGTTTTGATCTTTTTAATTGGAGTTCTCTTGGGAATGAAAGATAAAAAAAGAATGTGGACTCTGGGTATTGCCTTTATCGTAGCTTCAGCTTCAGTCTACTTTATTTTTATGTCGGCTTGGTTGAACTTGATATTATTTCTTGGAATTATAATTTGGGTTAGGTTGTTAATTGCCGGACTTGCTCTGTTCGGAGGGGGATATAGTCTTAAAAAGTTTTTCAAAAATAAAGCAGGAACATGCGAAGTAACCGAAGGTGAGAAAAAACAAAAGGTTTTTGAAAAATTAAAAAATATAGCAAAACAAAATAATTTGTGGTTGGCACTGGGAGGAATTATTGTCTTAGCTTTTGCAGTTAATTTAGTTGAGCTAGTTTGTTCGGCAGGTTTACCGGCTGTCTTTACTCAAATATTAGCAATGAATGGTCTACCCAAAGTAGGATACTATCTCTATATCTTATTATATATATTCTTCTTTATGCTTGATGATCTCATTGTCTTTTTTGTTGCTATGTTTACTCTAAAAATGACAGGTATAACAAACAAATATGCTAGATATTCTAGCTTTATAGGAGGAATACTAATGATAGTAATTGGTATTTTGCTTGTCTTTAAACCTGAATGGTTAATGTTTGGATAATAAACAAAAAGGTACCGAGAGAGGTGCTTTTTTGTTTTAATTTTAGAGTTATAATTTAAATATTAATCATTTAACTAAAATATATGAAAAAATTTTTTAGAAATTACACTTACTCTTGGAAACAAATCGCTATATTTAAGCTGGCCATGTTTTCTGTTGGCATTTTGATTGGAGTTCTGTTTTCTAATTTTTTTACAAAACCAATTGCCTTAATAATCATTTTGTTTTCAGCTCTTATTTTGTCTATTTATATAGGTGTGGTTTCTTTTAAAAAGAATAAATAGAATTTTAAATTAAAGCTCTTAGAGCAAAAACACAGCCACTAAATATAATTAGAAGCCCAATAATTTTTTGAAAGTTATTTAGCTTAGAAGATGGAAGTCTTCGTCCTACCTTAGGTAAAATTAAAGAAGTTAAAATAGGCCAAGAGAGTGAACCAATTACTAATCCATTAATTAAAAAGATATAACTTTTTAAATCTGACAGAGAGAAAATTTTAAATAAGGAAAAGAAAAAAGTGAATTGAACTATAACTATAGGGTTAGCTAGAGTGATGATAAAAGCAGATAAGAAAAAACCTATTAGAGTTTTAGAATTATTTATTTCCGGTCTAAAGAAAGTTTTTTGTTTAGTTTTAAAAATTAAAAAACCTATAGCAATCAAAAAAATAGAACTAATAATAATTAATATTTTTTTATTATCATTAAAAATGGTTAGCATTTCTAGATAACCAAAAATTAAAGCTATGGCATAAAAAAGATGAGCTAATGCTAATCCTAAGCCAGAAACAAACCCAGCCAAGAAACCATCTGTTGTTGCTCTTTTAATACATATTAAGCCTACAGGTCCGCAAGGAAAAGCTATAACTAAACCAATTAATAAGCCCTTTAGTGAAAGCAATAATAAATCCATAATATATGGGTTAAATAATAGCATAAAATAGGGCTTGGAGTTATCCACAGGTAGGGTATTGCATCTTTTTATTCTGTTGTTATACTAATTGGACAACAGTAATTATCGCAAGATAGTAACAGTTGGCAGAAATCCACCCTTTGGGTGGCTTTTTGTTTTTTATGTGTAATAATTAATCTATTAATAATAATTAATTTATTTTTATGCTTAAAGAACTAAAACAATTTTTATTTAGAGGCAATGTTATAGATTTGGCCGTTGGAGTTGTTGTCGGAGTCGCCTTTGGAACAATCGTTTCTTCTTTGGTTGCTGATATTATTACTCCATTAATTGCAGCTATTGCTAGTGTGCCAGATTTCTCGGGATTATTTTTTACAATCAATGGAAGCAAATTTATGTATGGTAATTTTATTAACGCCCTGGTTTCTTTCTTGCTTGTTGGAGGATCTATCTTTTTTGCAGTCGTTAAACCAATGAATATTCTAAAAAGTAAAATAAAAAAAGAAGAAGAGAAGAAAAAGTGTAAAGAATGTTTAAGTGAAATCCATAAAGATGCTAAGAGGTGTGCCTTTTGTGGACAACCTTGCCAGGATTAAATTATTTGCTTATACTTAAACAACCTTATTATTAACAACTTCTAGTTTAAACTAGAATGCAAAAACATTATGGCAAAAAGATCTACATCATTACATCCACATGTAAAATCAAAGCATTCTCCTAAAACAGCTAAAAGGTTAGCTGTCAAAAGAGAAAGGTTATATAGTCAAAAAAAGAAATAGGCCCACCTGGGCTTTTCTTTTTTGTTTTGCTTATGTTATAATCAAGACATGGAAAAAACAACTAATTTAAAAAATATAAGTTTTATTATTATTGCTATAGGAATTGTATTATTTTCTTTTGCTTTCTTTTTTGCCTCTAATAACTTTTCAAGTCAAGGCTCCTATGTAGAAGTTAAAGGTTCTGCAGAGAGAATAGTTAAAGCAGATGTTGCTATTTGGACAATCGGATTTTCTGCTAATTCCAACAGTGCCGATGATTTATATTCTCAAATAGAAAACAATATTAAAACCATTAAGGGTTTCTTGATGGAAAAAGGATTTGAAGAAAGTGAAATAAACGTGGCTCCAATAAATATCTATCAAGATACATATAAAGATGCTCGCTTCTTGTATAATTCACACATTGATCTATCAGTTTATACAAACAAGGTAGATTTAGTTAGATCTACATCTCAAGATACTTTACCTTTAATTAAAAAAGGAATTACTATGGGAAGTAATTACATAGAGTTTGAATTTTCAGATATAAATACAATCAAACCAGAAATGCTTACTGAGTCTATTGATAACGCTAGAAAGACAGCAGATCAAATAGCTACTGAAACAGGATCAGTGGTTTCTAAGATATCACGTGGCAATCAAGGAGTCTTTAGTATTACACAAAAAGATCCAGGATCACCAGAATACAAAAAAGTTAGAGTTGTTTCTACTTTGAGATTTTTACTCAAATAATATTTATGGAGAATTTTAAGTTTGTTCTATTTTCAATAATAGTTTTAGGGGCTTTGGGTTTTGCAGGCTACTGGGCTTTTTCAACTATTGAATCTGGTAGTTATCATGTCAACAAAGAAAAACAAGAATTGATAACGCAAGAGAATGAAGAGTTAAAGAAAGAGAATACCGATTTAAAGAAGGAACTTTCTTTACTAAAAGAAGAAAAAGAAAGCTTAGAACAAGAAGTGGCTAAAAATATAGAACCTGAAGTTCCTGTTAAAGAAGAAGTTCCTGTTAAACCAACAACCCCAACATATAAATATCAAAGTTTGATAGATGAAATACAAAAGTTAGTAAGTGCAAACATGACTTTAAAAAGTGGTTCACAGGGGACTGCAGTAGGATCTATTCAGAAATTTATAAATATATATAATGGAACTAATAATAGGGTAGATAATGATTTTGGTTCAGGGACACTTACTGCTATAAAGAAAATTCAGAAAGATTTTGGATTAAAGGATGATGGAGTAGTTGGCCCTGGAACAATGAAAAAGATGATAGATTGGTTAAAGAAGAAATAAAAAAGCACTCCGCAAGGAGAGTTTTTTATTGTATCTCTTGATCGTATTTTTCTAAATAATCAGTCAGTTGATGATTGACTCTTATAAATGTAGCCTTTTTTGAAAACTCTTTTAATTTTCTTGCCCCGATATATGTTCCGGTACTGCGTAAAGATCCAAACAAATCTTGAATAAATATTTCAATTGGTCCTTTATATGGCATTAAAACATAACGACCTTCTTTGGCTCGATAATCTGATTTCTTTCCATAGAATTCAAGCAATGCCTTGTTAGAAGAAGAACCAAAGTATTCTTTGTATTTTTTCCCATCTTTTTCAATTAACTCTCCGTCACTTTCATCAAAACCAGAAAAGAGAGAACCTGACATATTAAAATCTGCTCCGGCACAAAAAGCCTTAGCAAAACAAGAAGGGTATTGTTGTCCGCCGTCGGCAATAACAAGACCATAACCACCCTTACCATTAGTTAAACCATGAGCTGCGTCAGCACATTCTATTACGGCTGACAGCTGAGGATATCCAACTCCAGCCATTCTTCTAGTTGTGCAAACAGATCCAGGACCTATACCTATTTTAACAATATCTGCTCCAGAAAGGATTATTTGTTCAGTCATTTCGTTTGTAACTACATTTCCAGCGATTATTATATGATCAGGGCAAAGACTTCTAACTAATCTAATTGTTTCTGGAAATCTTTCTAAATAACCATTAGGAACATCTATGCAAATAAAAGAAAAATTATTAATCAATCCTAAATCTATCATTTCTTTTAATTTATCGATATCTTCTTGTCTGATTCCTAGAGTGTAGATAACATAATCAGGATCATTAAAATCTTTAAAAAATTCTTGATAGTCTTTAGCTGAATAATATTTATGAAAGGCTGTAATCATCTTAAATTTAGATAATACTTTAGCCATTTTAAAAGTGCCACAAGTTGCCATGTTAGAAGAGATTATGGGTATTCCTTGCCATGTTTTAGGAGAATGGTAGAAATTAAGTTGACGAGTCAGATCAACTTCTTTTCTAGATGTTAAGGTGCTTCTTTTTGGACGAAGCAAAACATCTGCATAGTCTAATTTTATATCATTTTCTATTCTCATACCTATCAAATCATATCATAAAAACTGTCTAATCAAAAATAATATGGTATTATATTCTTATGAATTATTTACCTTTAGTTTTATCGATATTACCTTTTTTGATTTTTATTTTTTTACTTTTTAGAAAAAAGACAACTCTTTTATTGGCTTCTGGTGTAACTCTCGGTCTTTATTCTCTTTTAGCTATTTTTTATTGGCAAATACAACCCCTAGCTTTATATGTTTCTTATGCCAAAGGGATTCTTTTAGCTGTTGATATATTTATAATTATTTTTGGAGTCATTTTCTTTTTGGAATTACTTAAAGAATTAAAAATAATAAAAAATATTTCTTACTATTTATCTGGACTCTCAGCTGATTATCGAGTACAGGTTATAATCATAGCTTGGTTTTTTGAAGCTTTTCTAGAGGGAACAGCTGGTTTTGGAACTCCAGCAGCTGTAGCTATTCCACTACTTATTGGTATAGGGTTAAGCCCAATGAGGGCTTTAATTATTGGTTTGTTGGGAAATAGTGTGGCTGGTATTTTTGGAGCGGCTGGGACCCCTATAAAAGTGGGATTTGCTGGGCTTTCAGTTGCTAATGTTCCAGTTATTGCTTCTATCTTTAACTTTGTTGGACTCCTAATTCCTGTTTTTATGGTTTGGTTTATAACAAAAGGAAGACCTAATAGAAAAAAGGAATTTTTAGAAGCAGTTCCTTTTGCTCTGCTTTCTGGATTTTTATTTTTAGTACCTTCTTTTTTTGGGGCAAAGTTTTTAGGTCAAGAATTTCCAACTATCTTGGGTTCTATGATTGGTTTAATACTAGCAACTTTGTTTATTAAATTAAAAATATTAACACCTAAAAATAATCTATCTCTAATTAAAGAAAATACAAACGAAAAAAAAGAAGAAAGAATGTCCGCTTTTAAATCTTTTCTGCCATATTTAATTTTAGTTGTCTTTTTGATTTTAGCTAAAATATTAATTGGTAAAGTAACTATTCTTTTTAATCTAGGGTTTGAAAATAGCTTTAATTTGTTTAATCCTGGTTTTGTATTTATTATTGTTGGTATTTTAATTTCTGTTTTTTGGAGAGTCAAAATACGCAATATATTTAAATTTTCCAAAGTTGCATTTAAAGGATCAATTATTCCTTTCCTGGGAATAGCTACTATTCTAGCTGTTGTTCAAATTATGATTAATACGGGGAATAACTCTTCTGGATTACCTTCAGTTGTCTTGTTAATTTCTAAATTTTTTGAAGGAAATATACTTCCTGTTGTTGCTCCTTTAGCTGGAGCTTTTGGTTCTTTTCTGACGGGAAGTATTACTACTTCAAATGTAATGTTTGGTTCTTTGTTTAACTCTGCTTCTTTGATGTCGGGATTTAACACAGAAGCTGTTTTGTCTCTTTTGATTGTTGGGGGTGGATTAGGTGGAATGATTGGACTTGCGGATATTCTTACCGCCGAAGCGGTTGTGGGTATAAAAAACCAGGAGACCTATATAGTTAAAAATATTATTTTACCTTGTTTACTTTGTCTTGCTATTTTAATTCTGGTTGGTTTAAAAATATTTCAAATAATTTAATATGTTTTTAAAAATTAGAGTAAAAGTTGGAGCCAGAAAAGAAAGTGTCATTAAGAAAGATGAGGATACTTTTCTAATCTCTGTTAAAGAAAAAGCCGAAAGAAATGAGGCTAATTTAAGGGTTCGTCAAATCATATCTAATTTATATGGACTTTCAATTGGAAAAGTTCAAATAATTAAAGGGCAGCAAAGTCCTAGTAAAATACTGAAGATTGATTTAGGTAAAGATCTGGTATAATAGATATATTAATAGTTAATCCTTTAAAAAATATGAACATAAACATTAAAGCAACCAATATTGAGTTAACAGATGCTATTAAAGATTATATAAATAGTCGTTTGGAAAGTATTGAAAAATCTCTTCTAAACCAAGAGGAAAGTTTATCTGTTTATGCAGAAGTGGGAAAAACTACTAAGCATCACAAAAGAGGAGATTATTTTAAGGCAGAGTTTAACGTAGAAATATCGGGCAAAAAATTCTATGTCTCTTCTGAGAAAGATAATTTATATGGAGCTATAGATGATGCCAAAGAATCCCTTTTTAGAAAAATTGATTACTCAAAAAACAAAGAAAGAACACTCTTAAGAAGGGGAGCTAAATCAATCAAGAAGATGATCAGAGGATTATCTCATCGAGATCCCGAAACTTCTAAATAGATTAATTTTGTTTTAAAAAATCGATATAACTTATTTCTTTTTTGTTCTCGGGAATAACTTTTTCTATGATGAAGTTACCATTTTGGAGTGAAGCTTTTGTAACTTTTAGTCTAATTTTTTTGTCTTTTTTAGATACAAAAAAATAGACTCCTGGCCAACCCAAGAAGGCTCTGTATTTGTTCCAGTTTTCTAAACTATTTCCATTTATATCAATTAATCCATCTTCTTTCATTATCTTCTTACAAAAAGTAGCTTTGCTTTCATCTTGATATTTTCTTTCAATCTTTCCGTCTTTTAGTTTTTGTAAAACTTCGAGTAGTAGACTAGAACCTTCTTTAATTAGTTCATCTTTTAATTCTTTTTTAGTTTTATCTATCCCTAAATCTATTTTTTTTGAGTCTAAAATTGGACCACTATCTAATTTGTATTCTATTTCTTGAATTGTAACTCCGGTTTCTGTGTCACCTGACAAAATGGCAGATTCTAAAGGAGATGCACCTCTGTATTTTGGCAGAAGAGAATAATGAATATTGATTGATTTCAATTTTGGATATTTTATTAGTTTTTCCGGAAGAATTTTTCCATAAGCAACAACTATATAAATATCAATTTCTTTTTCTTCGGTTAAAGAAAATATCTCATTTAAAAAATCATCATCTAGTTTTTCTGGCTTAAGACATTTGATTTTATTTTCTTCGGCCCAAATGGAAACTGCGGAAGGTGTCATTTTTAAATTTCTACCCGCTCTTTTATCAGGACTGGTAACAATGAGAGATGGCAAATGGCCATTCTCTTTAAGAATTTCTAACGTCTGACTTGCAACACCAGGTGTTCCCCAAAAAGCGAACTTTATTTTATCCATATTATTTAAGAGATTTTATATAATCTAAAAGTTTTTCTATTTTTACTGTCTCTTGTGATCTATTACTCATATTTCTGAAGATGACAGAATTTTCTAGAGCTTCTTTTTGTCCAAAGATGATAGCATAGGGCATACCTAATTTTTCGGCTGTAGCTAGTTGGGCACTTAAATTATCTTTAGAAATTGATTGAGCTATTGGAACTTTTCCTTTTCTTAATATCTCTATGATATTTAAAGATTTAAGTTTGGCATCAAAACCTAATTGGATAAAATATATTTTAGGTTTTTTCATTATCCTAGGGGCTAAATTAGCAAACCAAGGAGCTTCAACTATTCTATCAACTCCAAACGAAATACCTACAGCTGGTATATCTTTTTTACTTCCTAATTGTTTGCCAAGGTAATCATATCTTCCTCCTCCTGTTATGGCTATTTTACGTCCAGTTTCTTTATCTTCCTCTACTATTTCAAATACCGTTCTGGTGTAATATGATAATCCTCTAACTAGACATTTATTTATATTGTAGGGGATTCCAGATTCTTCTAAATACTCTAGAACTTCTTTAAAGTGTTTCTTACAGGCAGGGCAAAGGTGAGAAAGGGTATCAGGTGCACCTTGATTTAATTCAATTGTTTTTTCTTCTTTAGAGTCAAGTATTCTTAGAGGGTTAGTCTTTAGTCTCTCTCTGTCTATGGAAGGTAGCTGATTTATATTTTTACGATAGAAAGAAGATAGTTCTTTTATATATGCACCACGACATTCTTTATCTCCGATTGAATTAATTTCAACAGATAAATCTTTAGCTCCAGCTTCTGTTAAAATAGTCATGGCTGTTTTTATAACCAAAGCATCCAATATACTTTTATCACTTCCTAAAATATCCATATCAAATTGATAGAACTGTCGATAGCGTCCTTTTTGTGGGTTATCGTGTCTAAAGACGGGCCCGAAGTTGTAAAACATTTGAGGTTGGGGAAGAGATTGCATTCCTAATTCAATATAACTTCTCATCGTCCCAGCTGTGTGTTCTGGTCTTAAGGCTAACAGATCTCCACCTTTTGTTTTTAGAGTATACATTTCTTTTTCTACTATATCTGTTCCTTCTCCAATAGAAGAAAAGACATCTTTATCTTCTATGATAGGAGTTTCTAGCGGTTTGAAACCATAATACATAGCTATCTCTTGGGCCTTTTCAAAAAAACCTTGAAATTGATAGAATGAATCATC
Organism: uncultured Candidatus Saccharibacteria bacterium; assembly: GCA_964596605.1. Classification (GTDB taxonomy): domain Bacteria; phylum Patescibacteriota; class Minisyncoccia; order Phycocordibacterales; family UBA9973; genus UBA8515. The sequence continues at coordinate 13,104 of CAZQUJ010000010.1, forward strand.
CTTAATATCTCTTGTTCCCTTGACGGAGAAATAAGGGCCTTTGTTTGTTTTCTTCTTATCCATTTTATTTATTATCTTCTATACTTCCTGGAAGATAGGAAATATTTTTAATTGGTAATAATCTTAAATAAGCTCTCCCTACAATTAATTTTCTTGGTAAGATCCCCCAATATCTAGAATCAGAACTTCTGTTTCTATTGTCTCCCAAAACAAAGAACTCTTCTTGTCCTGTTTGATATGTTGATGTCGTGTCAAATTCTTCATTTATATATGGCTCTTCTAGTAGAAATCCATCAGGGTTAGAATCATTGATTATTTTAACTGTTCCTTTGTCTATAACTATAGTTTCGTTTGGTAGACCGATAACTCTTTTAATGAAAAATCTTTTAGTATCATTTGGGTAGCGAAAGACTACTACATCTCCTCGCTCTGGTTCTCCGGTTAGATAAGAGATTTCATCAATAATTAAATATTCTTTATCTTTAAATGTGGGATACATTGATTCACCGCTAACAACAAAAGGTTGAGCGATAAACATTCTAATTGGCATTACAATTACTACGGCCAATATAACAAATTTTATAAGATCCCATACCCCATCTTTTTTCTTTTTTAGATCAATTTCTTTTTTCATACAGTCAACATTCTATCACAATATTAATATTGACAGAATAGGTAAAATCGTGTTTTCTTGTTTTTGGGTAAAATTTTTGTGTGTTATAATAAAATTCATGATAGTTGTAGGATTAGGAAATCCAGGAGAAGAATATTTAAGAAGCCGACATAATACTGGTCGGATTATTTTGCAATACATAGCCGATAAATTTGATTTTACTGATTGGAAAAATGAATCAAAATACAAATTAGAAAAATCAAAAGGGGAGATAGGAGGAGAAAAGTTTGATTTTATTATTCCAAATACTTTTATGAATAATTCAGGTAATGCTCTGACTTACTTAATAGATGACAAAAAGAAATTATCTAAATTAATTGTAATTTATGATGACATAGATTTACCTTTTGGAACTTACAAAATTTCTTTTAATAAAAGTTCAGGTGGTCATAATGGTCTTAATTCTATAATCAAAAAAGTTAAGTCGCAGGAGTTTTTGAGGATAAGGATTGGAATATCAAAACAAACTGCTAAGGGCCTAGCGAAAAAACCAAAAGGCCAAGAAGCTGTTTTAAAATTCTTATTAGGAAGTTTTAAAGAAGAAGAATTAAAAGAATTGAAGAAGACTTCAATGCAGATAGCTAAGGTTTTGGAACTTATATCAAAGGAAGGAAAAGATAAAGCGATGTCTGTCTTTAATTAAAAAATGGAGACTTTTTATTAAGTCTCCATTTTTTATTCCTACTCTTCTTTTTTTGATCCGTCTAGATAAATCAAAGTCATTCTTTGGTCTTTAGGTTCAAACAGTGTAACTTGGAAATTGTAATTCTTCCCGAGTTCTAGTGTGCTTCTTAGTTTTTCTTCTGTTCCAAAGCTTGAGTTGTGAACTAAACCGGCAACTCCTTGTTTGATGGAAACCAAAGCTCCGTGTTTGTTGAATTTTATAACCACTCCAGAGACGATATCTCCTTTTTTCAAAGTGTCCTCGAATTCTTTCCATGGATTTTCCTTTAGAGCTTTAATTGATAGGGAAATCTTTCCTTCCTTTATTTCTATAATTTTAGCTTTTACTTTATCTCCAACATTAAACATTGCTCTTGGATCTTCAACTAGACCCCAGTCTATTTCTGATATATGGACTAGTCCTTCTAATCCATCTTCTAGTTTTAAGAAGATTCCGAAGTCTACAATTCCAGCAACTTCACATTCTAATTCGTCATCTATATTATATTTACCAATAATCTCTTGTCTTTCTTCTGGGTTGTTATCTTTTTCGGAGAAGATTAATTTACCTTCTTTAGGTAAAGCAGAAATCATGATGACGTTTATTCTTTGACCAATTAAAAGTTTTAAAGCTTTTAATATTTTATCCTTGTCCGAATCTTCAACTCTCGGGTAGTGTTCACTCTTTAGTTGGCTAGCAGGAAGAAAACCTGCAATACTTTGCCATTCTAAGATTAAACCTCCTTTGTTTGCTTCTTTAACAGTTAATTCCAAAGGTGTTTTGGCTTTGATAGCTTTTTCTGCTTCGTTCCAGATTAATGCTTGGCGAGCCTCTTTTAGAGATAACTCAATATATCCGTCTTCGTTGTTAGTCTCTACTATTTTAGCTTTGACAGTATCACCAATGTTAACTTTTTTAATAATTTCTTTGGCGTTGATAAATTCTCTTCCGTAAATTATTCCTGTTCCAAAAGGAGCCAAGTCAATGAATACAGAAGATTTTTGAATAGAAATAACTGGACCCTCAACTAGAGCATCTACCTGAGGGGGCATTTCTATTTTTTCTAAATTTTTGCTTACAACTCCATCTGTATCAGAAGTTGTATCTTTTTCTTGATCTATTTTATTCATGTAATAAAAAAACCGCTACTTGCGGCGCGGTTTGGATTTCTTATTTAACTTATATAGTTTAATAAGGGTTAACTTCCAATCCGAGCTAGTAATGTCTCTACTATAATAGATAAAATGAATAAAATCAAGGGCTAAAGAGCTATTTTTTCTTTATCTTTTTATCAGAATCTGATATAATCAAGGAATGATAATTACATATTTAGGTAAACAATTTTTCAAAATAGGACAAGGTGATTTGACTGTTGTTTTTAATCCAATTAGCAAAGACTCAAAATTATCTTCTAAAATATCTAAATTTGGTTCAGATATTGCTTTATCTAGCACCAATCATCCTGATTATAATGGTTTTGAGATGGTTTCTCATGGAGAGACTGCTCCTTTTGAGATTTATGGAGCTGGAAGTTATGAAGTTAAAAATATAATAGTGAATGGGTTTCAAACTAACATAACTCTTTCTGAAAAGAAATTTGTTAATACAATTTATAACTTATCCGTAGATAATATTTCAATTTGTTTCTTGGGAACTCTTTCTGGAGAGAAATTAGGACCTGAAATATTAGAAAAAATAGATACCCCTGATATTTTATTCTTGCCGATTGGTGGAGGAGATTTAATAGATCCAGTAGAAGCATATAAATTGGCTACTTCTATAGAGCCTAAAATAATTATTCCAATGGATTATGATGAAAAATCTCTAAAATCTTTTTTGAAGGAAGCAGGTCAAGAAAATGTTAAAGAGGTTGATAAAATAGTATTAAAAGCCAAAGATATATTGGGTCGTGAAGGTGAAGTTATGGTCTTATCAAGTTAATTTAAATTAATATGGATAAAATAATATCTTTTATAAGAAGAATTCGTTCTAAGAGAGAAGAGACCAGAAAAATGATTTTAACTATCTCTATGATTGTATCTATGTCTTTAGTTGGTTTGATTTGGGTAGCTGGTATTACAGGGAAGAAAGACAAAGAAAACAAAAATGTTATAGGAGTAGAAGAAACAATTAAACCATTCTCAATGTTTGGAAAGAGTATGAAAGAAACATATACAGATTTGTCAGCTAGTCTTGGAGACTTAGGCAAATCCTTCAAGAATATAAAAGATAGTCTTCCTGAGCAGAAAAAAGAAATTATAGAATTAGATCCAATAAAAGATTAATATTATGATAAAAAAAGAAGAAGAAACACAAAAAGATAAAATTATTAATGTTGAAATTAGTTCAGAAATGAAGGAGTCTTTCATCGACTACGCAATGTCTGTTATTACAGACAGAGCTTTGCCAGATGTTCGAGATGGATTAAAACCAGTTCATCGTCGTATTTTATTTGCTATGAATGAGATGGGCTTAACTCACCAAGGAAGATTTAGGAAAAGTGCTGCAGTGGTTGGAGATGTCTTAGGAAAATATCACCCTCATGGTGATGTGGCTGTTTATGATTCTATGGTGAACATGGCTCAAGATTTTTCATATAGATATCCTCTTGTTCATGGACAAGGAAACTTTGGTTCTATAGATGGAGATGGAGCAGCTGCCATGCGTTACACTGAAGCAAAAATGTCAAAAGTTTCTTCTCTTTTACTTTTAGATTTAGAAAAAGAAACGGTAGATTTTTCTCCAAACTATGATCAAACCAGAAAGGAACCAAAAGTGTTACCAACAGCAGTTCCAAATTTGCTTTTGAATGGAACATTAGGTATTGCCGTTGGTATGGCTACCAATATTCCACCTCATAACTTAGGAGAAGTTATAGATGCAACTAAATATTTGATTGAAGACAAAGAGGCTTCAACTGAAGACCTAATGCAATTTATTAAAGGTCCAGATTTCCCTATGGGTGGAGTTGTCTATGGTCAAAATGATTTAATCCATGCCTATTCAACTGGAAGAGGTGGTGTGGTAACAAGAGGAGAAGCAGAAATAATAGAGCAGAAAAATGGAATTTTTCAAATTATAATTACCTCTATCCCTTATCGTGTAAATAAGTCAGCTTTGATAGAATCAATCGCTACTTTAGTTCAAGATAAAAAGATTACAGAGATTAAGGGGGTAAGAGATGAATCAACTAAAGACATTAGAGTTGTTATTGATCTTAAAAATGGAGTTATACCTCAAAAGGTTTTAAACTATTTATATAAACATACTCAATTAGAACAATCTTTTAATTTTAATATCGTTGCTTTGGTTGACGGTGTGCCAAAAACACTATCACTCAAAAATTTACTGCTTGAGTTTATTTCTCATCGAGAAATAGTAGTTAGAAGAAGAACAGAATTTGATTTAAGAAAAGCTAAAGACCGAGAGCATATTTTGCTTGGTTTGAAAAAGGCGCTTGATCATATAGACAAGGTTATTAGTATAATTCGAGCATCTAAAGATACAGCTGTAGCTAAAGCAAACTTAATGAAAGAATTTAAGTTTTCTGATTTGCAGGCTACTGCTATTCTTGAAATGAAACTTCAAAAATTAGCTGGACTAGAAAGAAAAAATGTTGAATTAGAATTGGCTGAAAAACAAGCTTTAATAAAAGAATTGGAATCTTTGTTGGCTAGTCCAAAGAAGATGATGAAAGTTATAAGTGACGAGTTGGCTTTAATAAAAGAAAAATATGGAGACCAAAGAAGAACTAAGATTGTTAAAGGTGGAGTTAAGGCTATAAGTGAAGAAGATTTAATTCCCGAAAAAGAATCTGTTTTGGTTTTCACCAAAGGTGGATATGTTAAAAGAACAGATCCTTCCGAATACAGAACTCAAAAAAGAGGTGGGGTTGGAGTTATAGACATAGAACCAAAAGAAGAAGATTTTGTAACTACTCTAGTTACTGCAAATACTCACAGCGACCTATTGTTTTTCACCAATCATGGGAAAGCATATCAGATAAAAATGTATGATATTCCTGAAGGTAAAAGAGCAACTAAAGGAAAATCAATTATGAATTTCTTATCTCTTGGAGACGGGGAAAAGGTTACTTCAATCTTGCCTGTAGATAAAGAAACAAAGAAAAATACAGAATGTTTAACTTTAGTTACCAAAAAAGGAATTGCCAAGAAAGTAGAAGCTTCTAGTTTTAGTGATGTCAGAAGAAGTGGTTTGATTGCTATAAAATTGGATAAAGATGATGAACTGCAATCAGTTTTAGCAACAAACAAAGGAGATGACATTATGCTCATCACTTCACTAGGTCAGTCAATTAGATTTAAAGAAAGTGATGTTAGGCAAATGGGTCGTAGTGCTGGAGGGGTTAGAGCCATAAAACTATCTAAGGGAGACTTTGTTGTTGGAGTTGATAAAATAGTTAGGGGAGAGATAGATTCTTCAATTTTAACTCTTGGAGCTAACGGTTTAGGAAAGAAAACAAATATAAAAGAATACAAGGTCCAAAAGAGAGGAGGTTCTGGTATTAAAACAGCTAAGGTTACAGCTAAAACAGGGAATTTGATTGTAGCTAAAATAGTTAAAGATGAAAGTGAAATAATTGCAGTTTCTCAAAAAGGACAAGTTATTAGAGTTAGTTTAGATTCAATTCCAACTTCAGGAAGACAGACTCAGGGGGTAACCATAATGAAGTTGAGAGCAGGTGATAATATTGCTTCAATAACATTTCTATAATTTTATTAATTTGTTATAATTAAATTACGTAATTATGCAATCAATAATAGAACAAAGTATAGCTCAACTAGATTTAAAAGAGGGGATGAAAGTAGCAGAATTTGGATCTGGAATGGGTTTTTATACTAGGGTTCTTAGTACAAAAGTGGGAGTAACTGGTAAAGTTTATGCCATAGAAATACAGAAAGAGTTGTTGAATAAATTAGAAAATGAATTAAATCATCTTAATATCTCCAATGTTGAATTTCTTTGGGCTGATGTTGAAGTGAAAGGGGGATCAATGATTGCTGATGGAAGTATGGATGCGGTAGTTATGGCTAATGTTCTGTTCCAAGCTGAAGATAAAGTAGGAATGATAGATGAAGCTAAAAGAATTTTAAAGAGAACTGGAAAACTTTTATTGATTGATCATGCTAATAATTTTAGTGGAATTGGTTCTTCTTCATCGATAGTGTTAACCGAAGAGTCTTCTCGTGAGTTATTTGAAAAGAGAGGTTTTAAGTTTGATAAAAAAATACCAGCAGATATGTTTCGTTTTGGTGCAATATTTAAATTTTAATGTCTAATTTTCAAACAATTTTATTAGGGATATTTATCGGAGGTTTTGTTTTTGCTGTCCTTATTTTTTCTGGATTGATTAAATTCGGTTCAGAGAAAACGGCAGAAATAGGGTTAAATGGTAATGTTGTAATTTGGGGAGTTTTACCCGATTCTTACTTCTCGGAAGCTATAAATTTAGTAACCTCTGAGCACGAAGGATTATATATAAAATATATTCAAAAAAATAAGGACACTTATCAGACTGAGTTAATAGAAGCTTTTGCTAAGGGACAAGGTCCTGATGCTTATATTATAACTACTGATATGATAAAAGAGAATGAATCTTTTGTTTATAAAGTTCCATATGTTAGTTATCCTGAAAAAAACTTTAAATCTGCTTATATAGATGGGGCAGAAATTTATTTAGACGAGCAGGGTATTTTTGCTTTTCCTATTTTATCTGATCCTTTGGTCCTTTATTACAACAAAGATATATTATCAAATAATTCTATTTTAAATCCACCCAAAACATGGGATGAACTATTTGATTTGAATAGTAGGTTAACCAAAAGTGATGTTAGTGGAATTATTAGTCAAAGCATGATAGCCTTAGGTCAGTTTAGTAACGTAAATCATGCCAAGGATATTTTAGCCACATTGTTAATTCAAAATGGGAACAGTATAGTAAGTAAAAAAATAAGCGAAGATCGAATTATATACTCTTCTTTGTTGAAAAATAATCCTCTTGATTACTCTGTTTCTCCCATTCAGGCTGTTTTAGATTTTTATTTAGTTTTCTCAAACATGTCTAGTCCATATTATTCATGGAATAGGGCTCTATCTAATTCCCTTGATGTATTTACTAGTGCAAAATCAGCTTTCTATATTGGTCGAGCCAGTGAATTGTTTAAAATTCAATCCCTTAATCCTAATTTAAGTTTTAATGTAGTTGAATTACCCCAAATGAAAGATACTAATTTCAAAAGGACCTACGGGGAAATATATGCTTTAGCGGTTAGCAAAAACTCAGTTAATTTATCTACTGCCGTAGGGGTTGCTGGTTCTATAGCCCTAGTTGATCCTTCTCAAACAATAAGTAAAGCTTCATCACTGCCTCCTGTCTTAAGGAGTTTATTGTCTCAAGTACCCAAAGAAAGTGATTATTTAGAAACTTTCTTTAATTCAGCAATTATTTCAAGATCCTGGTTAGATTTAAATGAGGGAAAAACAAATACAATTTTTAGAGATTTGATAGAAAATATTTCTTCTAATAATTTGTCTCTGAACGAAGCCATAGATAAAGCAAATAGTCAATTGGAGTTATTAGCAAGATAAACAAAATTATGAAAAAAACAATTATTATTCCTTTTATATTTATGCTGTCTCTTATTCTAGCTCCGGCAGTTAACTGTTCTGCTGCTGTTAATTACTACCCCGCCGAATATAATGGTGAACCTTACCACGGTTTATTGCCCATATGTAATGAGGGAGAAATTGATCCCGAAACGGGGGATTATAAAAATCCTTGCGGAATAGAATCTTTAATGGCCATGGTTAACAAAATAATTAATTTTGTTACACTGCAATTAGTTGCTCCTTTATTTGCTGTAATACTTACTTATGCTGGAGTTCTGTATCTGTCAACAGGTATATCAGACAAAAAGTCACAGGCCAAAAAAATAATAATTAATTCTCTTAAGGGTTTTGCTCTGGTTTTGGCTTCGTGGGTTATTATTAAAACAATATTAGATGTTTTTGGATATCACGGTCCAATGTTTCTCTAAAATAATTTATATATGTTAGAAAAAATAAGAAAAAATAAAAATAGTTTGGTGGTTAGTATAATGAAATGTAGTTTTGTTTTAGTTTTGGTTTTTTCATTCTTTGTTTCTTCCTTTGGTAATGAATCTATGGCGGAGACCGACAGTAAAATAACAATAGCTACAAAAATAGATAATCCAATAGGAGAAAAAATTAATGATATTCCAGCTTTAATTAAGGTAGCCCTAGAATTTGTTGTTAAGATTGGAGGTCCTGTTATCGTCTTTTTCATAGTCTATTCAGGATTTTTGTTTATTTCTGCTCAGGGGAATAAAGATAAAATGAAAAAAGCTAAAGATACACTACTTTATGTTATTATAGGGGCTGTTATCGTTTTAGGAGCTTTTGTTATATCCAAGATTATAACTGGTACGGTCGAGCAATTAAGAGAAGGTATTTAGTTTATTATAATTATTATTAATTTTTTATGAAGAATATATTCAAAAAAATAGTTTTAGTTTCATTGATAGTTTTATCAACAGTGCCAATGGCATTGATGGCTGATCCAGGTTCTGAAGGTGGAGATGAATCAGAGTATCTAGATCCAGGATATACAACAACTACTACTTATGTTAGTTGCACGAATGCGGCAACCGATAATTTATCTGGATTATTAACATGGGTAGGATGTCTTTTGTCTAATCAAATTTTACCTATATTAATAACTCTTGGGGTGGTAGGTTTTATTTTTGGTGTAATTAAGTTTTATCTAAATCCTAATAATGAAAAACAAAAAGAACAGGCTAAGGGGTTTATAACCAAAGGATTAATAGCTTTGTTTGTCATGGTTTCTTTCTGGGGAATAATTAAAATCTTCACAAATAGTTTGGGTATGAATAACAGTAGTGCTCCAGATTTTCCTACTCTTCCTACTTCTTATTAATTGACTTTATTTTTATATTATAATTATGTTATAATGTAATAGTAATCATTTCCCGAAGCAACTTGGTCTGTTGCATGGAAATGGTCCAAAATAATAATTATTATTTAATCTTTAGTTTTATAAATAGAATATGAAAAAAATTGTTTTATTAGGCCTAACTCTCTGTTCACCTCTAATGGCATTAGCTGGGGGAGATATAGAATCAGTAATTCAACAGTTAATGAGGTGGTTAGGTTATGTAGCTCCAGCTTTGATAGCTGTTATGGTTATCATGTTCATCTGGACAGTCATTCAATATTCTCTTACTACAGATGAAGAGAAAAAGAAGAAATCTAGAAAAGGTATTATCAGTGCACTAATTGGGGTTTTTGTTATTGTTTCTTTCTGGGGAATAATTGCTATGGTTCAAAGAAGTTTTGGTATAGACAACCAAGAGGGTAATAGCCTTATTGAAATTCCTACCCCTATTGTAACTTATTAAAAGATTTCTATGTTATTAGGATTAGCACCAAAAGTTTATGCCGCCGGGGCTGTAGATTCCTTTATGGGAACTCTTAATAGAGTGATTATTAATCCCATAATAATCTTTATTTTCTCGTTAGGAACCATTTTGTTTATATATGGTATTGTTAGATTTTTTCTAAATCCAACAAACGAAGATATTAAAAAGGAAAGTAAAAATCATATGATTTGGGGTTTGGTTGGAATGTTTATAATGGTTTCAGTTTTTGGGATAATAAAGTTTATAACCAACACGATTGGTGCTTAGATATATTTAAACTTAAATAACACCCGAATTTCGGGTGTTATTTAAGTTTTGGGTATTGATTTTTATAGTTAAAATGATATACTAGCAAAGTTGGGTTTAAGAAGTTTTTGAAAATTTAATATTGGCCCTATCGTCTAACGGTTAGGACATCAGCTTTTCAAGCTGGTAATTCGGGTTCGATTCCCGGTAGGGTCAC
>CAZQUJ010000011.1:0-4307 GCA_964596605.1 uncultured Candidatus Saccharibacteria bacterium
CTTTTGTGTTAGAACCAAAGAACATTTGGGTGTAATCTTGCGTTGGAGAAGACTATATCTTGTTTTTTTAAATTATTAGTTATATTATAAAGAACAGTGGAGATTGTTATGACTACCAACCATAATTCTCAAAAGAGAACCCAAATCGGGCTAATCTGCTAAAAATAAATGAGCATAAATGTTGGGTGGAACCGCGACTAGACTCGCCCCGACGGAAAGTGAATATTTCACATTTCGTCGGGGCGATTTTATTTATAAACTAATTATAAAAACAAAATGGAAAATTTAAGTAAGATTGAAAAAATACGTCACTCACTAGCTCACCTCTTAGGAGCTTCGGTTATTAAACTATATCCCGGTTCAAAGATAACACTAGGACCAGCCATTGAAAATGGTTTCTACTACGATATCGATGTTAACGGAAAAATTACAGATGCTGATTTACCAAAAATAGAAGAGACAATGAGGGAAGTTCTTAAAACTTGGAATAATTTTGAAAAGAAAGTTTTGTCGAAAGAAGAAGCCTTAAGGTTTTTCGCTGGCAATCAATATAAAGAAGAAATGATTGAAGAAATTTCTCAAAAAGGAGAAGAAATTTCAATCTATAAATCAGGTGACTTTTTCGATCTCTGTCGAGGTGGGCATATAGATAGTGCTAAAGAAATAAACCCCGAAGCTTTTAAATTAGACAAAGTAGCAGGGGCATATTGGCGAGGTAGTGAAAAAAACAAGATGCTAACTCGTATATATGGAATTGCTTTTGAAACAAAAGAAGAATTAGATCAATATGTTTTCCAACAAGAAGAAGCTAAAAAAAGAGACCATCGAAAACTTGGTAAAGAATTAGATCTATTCCATTTTGATGACAAGGTTGGTTTGGGATTACCTCTTTGGCATCCAAAAGGAGCTTTACTTTGGAGAGTTATAGAAGATTTCTGGTATAAAGAACATTTAAAAAATGGTTATGGATTAGTTCGCTCTCCCCATATTGGAAACAGAATTCTTTGGGAAACTTCCGGCCACTGGGGTTTCTATAACTCCAGCATGTATCCTCCACTTGAAGTCGGCCAATCATTAGAAGAAAGACAAAATGGACAAAAGGTAGAAAACTCAGAAGAGTATCTATTAAAACCAATGAACTGTCCTTTCCATATACAAATATATAAAGATAGTCCTAAATCATACAGAGACTTCCCTATGCGTTGGGCTGAATGTGGAACTGTTTATCGTTTTGAGAAAAAAGGTGAACTTTCTGGTTTAACTCGAGTTCGAGGATTCACTCAAGATGATGCCCATATATTCTGTCGACAAGATCAAACAGAAGACGAACTAAAGAGAGTTGTTGATTTCATTTTGTTTATATACAAATCTTTTGGATTCAACATTGAAGATGTTAAAGTCTTTCTTTCTCTCCGAGATCCAGAGAACAAAAAGAAATATGCTGGAAATGATGATGGTTGGAATTTTACAGAGAATGTTCTAAGGAAAGTAGCAATAGAGAAAGGTCTTGATTTCAAAGAGGAAAAAGGCGAAGCTGCATTTTACGGACCAAAACTAGATTTCAAAATTAAAGATTCACTGGGCCGTCTATGGCAGTGTTCAACATTGCAATTTGACTTCAACCTTCCAGAAAGATTCAATACTACATTTACCAACAAAGAAGGACAAGACGAGAAACCATACATGCTACATCGTGCTTTGTTTGGTAGCTTTGAAAGATTTATAGGGCTTCTGGTAGAACACTACGCTGGAGCTTTCCCCGTTTGGCTTGCTCCTGTTCAAGTCGTCGTCCTCCCTATTTCTGAACATCAAAAAGAATATGCTCATGGTGTATTTGAGAAATTAATTGATGCTGGTATTAAAGTTGAATTAGATGAATCTGATGAATCTTTAGGAAAGAAAATCAGAAAAGCTAAAATGCAAAAAATTCCTTATATGGTAGTTATTGGAGATAAAGAAAAAGAAGCTGGAAAAATAACTGTGGAAGGAAGAAAAGAAAAATTAGAGGCTGTAGATATTTCAGAATTTATAGAAAAAATTCAAAAAGAAATTAGTGAGATGAAGTTGGATTAAAGAAATATAAAAATACCCCAACCACTTATATGGTCGGGGTATTTTTTAATATTAAATATCTAGTTTAGCCATTTTAGCATTTGTCTGAATAAATGTTTTTCTAGGTTGAACATCACTTCCCATCAAAACATCAAACGTACGATTAGCTAACTCCGCATCTTGAACCGTTACTTTCTTCAAAGTTCTAGTTTGTGGATTCATTGTTGTCTCCCACAATTCATCAGCATTCATTTCTCCTAAACCTTTATATCTTTGAACATAGAACTTGGAAGATTTTTTACTTGTTTCCTCTTTTTCTTCTTCTGTCTCTTCCTTTTCTTCAGCCTCTGCTGATTCAGCTAACAGTTCATCTATTTTCTCAGCTTCCTTTCCTAATATTTCATCCCTTTGTTCATCTGAGAAAGCATAAAAAACTTCTTTACCTTTTTTAATTTTAAATAGTGGTGGTTGAGCAATATAAACATAACCAGCATCTATTAAAGGTTTGAAATATCTATACATTAAAGTTAAAAAAAGTGTTGCTATGTGAGCTCCGTCAACATCAGCATCTGTGGCAATAATCAATTTATGGTATCGGGCTTTTTCTATATCAAAAGTATCTCCAATTGAAGTTCCCATAGCAATGACTAGATTTTTGATCATGTCACTAGATAGCATCCTATCAAGACGAGCTCTTTCAACATTTAAAATCTTTCCCCTAAGTGGCAAGATAGCTTGTGTTCTTCTGTCTCTTCCCATCTTAGCAGTACCTCCAGCAGAATCTCCCTCCACAATGAACAACTCAGCACTTTCAGCATCTTTTACCTGACAATCGGCTAGCTTTCCAGGTAATGTCATTCCCTCAAGAGCTCCTTTTCTCAAAACAGAATCTTTAGCTGCCTTAGCTGCCTTTCTAGCTCTTAAAGCTAACAATGATTTGTTTATTATAGCTTTAGCTTCATCTGGATTTTCTTCCAAGAAAGAAGAAAATGAATCTCCAAAAACAGTAGCTACAGCTCCTTGAGCTTCTGTTGATCCTAATTTAGCTTTAGTTTGTCCTTCAAACTGAACTTCTCTTAACTTAACAGAAATAACAGCCGTCAAACCTTCCAAAACATCATCACCAGTAAAGCCACCATCTCCTTCTTTAATTAAATTATTTTTCTTGGCATACGAGTTGATTATTCTTGTCAAAGCAGTTTTAAATCCAGTAACATGAGTTCCACCTTCTACGGTGTAGATGTTATTAGCAAAAGGCTCAATGTTAAAATTAATATCATCAACATACTGAAGAGCTAATTCAACCCCAACTCCATCTACTTCTTTTTCGGTATAGAAAATGGAAGGATGAATAGGTTTTTCATCTTTGTTATAGAACTTGACCAAAGAAGTTAAACCTCCCTCAAAATAGAAAGTGGTGGATGGAAGCTCTAATCCTAATTCTCTAAACCAAAAGATATCATTAAAATCTTTTTTGCCTTTTCCTCCTGTTAGTGGATCCCACTCCCTGGCATCTATTATTACAACCCTCAATCCTTTAACAAGATATGCTTGTTGTCTTAAGTGGTTAATTACTGTATCTAAATTATATTTTAACTCTTTAAATATTTCTTCATCTGGTTTGAATGAGATTATAGATCCATGTTCTTTGGTTGACCCAACTTTCTTAACAGCAGCCTTTTTCTTTCCTTGAGAATATTCCTGAACATATTTTCCACCATCTTTGTGAATTTCAGCACGCATATAAATAGACAAAGCATTCACAACCGAAGCTCCAACCCCATGCAATCCTCCTGAATATTTATATCCACTATTTTCTCCTCCAAATTTTCCTCCAGCATGAAGTGTAGTTAAAACAGTTTCAAGAGCCGAAACTTTTGTTTTAGGATGTATATCTACTGGAATTCCTCTTCCATTATCTGCTACCCTAATTGAGTTATCTGGCAACAAAACGACTTCTATACAATCTGCAAAACCTCCCATGGCTTCATCTCTGGAGTTATCAAAAATTTCCCAAACCAAATGATGCATTCCATCTGGTCCCGTAGTTCCTATATACATACCTGGTCTTTTTCTAACAGGTTCTAGTCCTTCTAGTATTGATATTTGACCTGCATCATACTTTCCACTGTTTTTTTCTTCTTTTTTTACCATAAAATAATTTAAAAATGCCCTTTATTCTCGGCCATTCCTTCTCCTATTATATCAGAAAAGAAGCTAAATTGCCAACTAATTTAGCCTTATAAACAAACATT
>CAZQUJ010000011.1:4407-18311 GCA_964596605.1 uncultured Candidatus Saccharibacteria bacterium
ATTAAGACTTCTTTTCTGATACCTCAGAATAGACAAATTCTGATAGCATCTGGATTGCCACTTGTTGCTTATAGAAATCATTACCTTTAGTCATTATACATACAAGATATGGACTTTCTGGATAGTAAACTATTCCACAGTCATGTAATTGGGAAGAATCCTCTGTTACCCTTTCTCCAAATTTATGAGAAATAGTTATATCTTTGTTCTTAATTCCTGCAACCAAACCATTTTTATATTCCGCTCTAGACAGAATTTCTAACAATTTTTCAGACATTTGTCTATTTAGATATGAAGAATTAAATAATACTCTAAAGAAAGTAGCATAATCCTTGACGCTGATTCCTACTTCTTCCCTAACATCTTTGTATGGTACTCCAATAGAAAGAAAAACATTATCAATATACTTCTCTGGGATATTTCTACTAATAACATGGACAGCTGAGTTATCTGATTTAATTAACATTGATTCCAAAACTTCAAGTAATGTATATTCTTTGTTCAATTCAAGAAGGCCATCAAACTTTAAATTTTGTTTATAGTTAGTAAGGATATCTTCTTTTTCTACATAAACTTTTTTATTTAAAATTTCAGGATTGTCTTCTACATATTTCAAAAAGGCCATTGCTACTGGAATTTTTAACAAACTAGCTGGGGAGAATTTCTCTTCTTCTTCTATTCCAACCCAGGGTCCATTATTTAAATCTCTGTAATAAACTGATATTTCTTGTATATTATATGTCTCCTTTATTTCAGAAATCTTCCTTCTCAAATCAGAATATGATAGGGTTGGATTTTCCTTTTGGTATACATCTTCACAGTCTAAAATAGGATTAGTTAATATATAATTCTCATTTTGCTCTCTAGTTATTTTTCTAACGTCTTTGGATTCATTATTTTGATTGATGAAAAGAATCATTATCAAAAGAATTAATAACAGAACATTTAAAATAAAATTAAATTTTTTATTTTCTGTTATCTTTTTTATTTTTCGTAGCATATAAATATCATCTTGCCTCAAAACCCATTTGACTAATTCTGCTATAAATCTCTTCAGTAATTGGTTTTATCTCTTCATCTGTTAATGTTTTCTCAAGCGACTGGAAAACTAGACGATACGAGAAAGAAATCCTTTTATCTTTGGTAAATTTATCAATTAACTCTGGTTCTTTAATAAGCAATTTTCCTCCTGATTCTTTGTAAAGATTAACTAAGACATTTTGGTTTGTATCTTCCGGAACCCAA
This sequence comes from uncultured Candidatus Saccharibacteria bacterium, assembly GCA_964596605.1. GTDB lineage: Bacteria > Patescibacteriota > Minisyncoccia > Phycocordibacterales > UBA9973 > UBA8515. The sequence goes on from CAZQUJ010000011.1 coordinate 5,653, forward strand.
ACTGAAATATCTCTTGTTATAAAAGGATAAACTGACCAGGGTTTAAAACTATCATATTTTCCATCTTTACTTCCTTTGGTTAAAGAAGAACTTTTTTCCTCATCGCTTAATTTAGAAATAAAATCAATTAAAGCTGTTTCTGTTATTCCCTTCTTGTCTCCATAGGCAACCCTAACTTCTTCTTTGTCTTTCAAGAAAACAGTTCCAATTTCAAAAACTTTTATTTCTCCAAAAGGAAGTAATGGCAAGTTTTTTAAATTAAACTGAACGCTTTCTTTTAATCCATCTGATAAATTATTTCTTAAAAAACTTTTATCAGAAGCTGCCGCCAAAACAGAAACTTCCCCCTTGTCTCTAAAGACAGAAGTTATAACTTCTTTGTAACCGTCTTTGATAAATTTGTTTTTAGCAATATTTTCATATAACCAGGTCTGATCATCATCTTCCCCCTTCTCTATGTTTGGCAAAACTGGTTCTATTTTATCGTATCCATAAACCCGTCCTATCTCTTCTGCTAAATCATGTGGACCGCTAATATCTAATCTGCTATCTGGAACTATTAACTCCCAACCTTCGTCTTTGGCTACATAATCATATTTATAATTATTTAATATTTTTTCTATTTCTTCTTTTGGTATTTCTATGCCCAGCAAACGATCAATGTAATTTTTATCTAAATATATTTTCTTAACTTCTGGTTTTTCTTGATAGTTATCTACTATTTCTTCAAAAGAAGCATTTGGACAAACCTCTTTTACTAAATTAGAAATCTGATTCATAACCGAAAGACAAATATTAGGACTTATCTCATTCTCGTACCTTTTAACAGCATCAGTTTGAATACCCAATTTTCTAGCTGTTCGTCTTATAGAAACAGGATTAAAATTAGCTACTTCTATCAAAATATTTTTGGTATCCTGCCCTACCCCTGAATTCTCTCCACCCTTAACCCCTGCTATGGCAAGAGCTTTGGATTCATCAGCTATGACTAAATCATCTGAGTTTAATTCGGCCAGTCTATTTTCTTCTTTTTCAAAGGATAGAAGATTTATTTTTTCATTTGGGATAGCTGGGCGAACTATAATCTTTGAGCTGGCTAATTTATTTAAATCAAAAGCATGAACTGGTTGTCCTGTATCAAAAAGGATAAAGTTGGTAATATCAACTATGTTATTTATACTTCTCTGTCCAATACTTTCTAGTAGATCAACCAGCCATTTAGGAGATGGACCAATTTCTACATTCCTGATTATTCTTCCAACATATCTTTTACACAATGGGGATTTAATATCTATTTCTAAGTTAGTCTTCTCTGAATTAATTCCTTCTAAATTATCCTCACTAAATGATAGACCAAGTAAACTAGATATTTCTTTAGCTACTCCCTTGTGTGACAAAAGATCATGAGCTCTATCTGGTAATATATTCATATCAAAAAGAGTATCTCCGTTGGGAAGTTTTTCTACAGATTCTAATTCACAAACCTTGAAAGTAATTAGATTCTCTAATTCTTCTGCCGAAGGAATATCTTTAATATATCTTTTGAGCCAATTATATGAAATTAACATAATTTAAAATTGATTAATTCTTAAATCTCCCTGATATGAATACCTGACATCAGGTATTTTAAGCTTCATGACAGCTAAACGATCAAGTCCCATTCCAAAAGCAAATCCTTGATATTTTTTTTCATCAACCCCACAATTTTTTAAAACATTTGGATGGACCATGCCTGCACCTAAAAGTTCTATCCATTTGCCCCCCCTTCTTAAATCAACTTCAAAACCAGGTTCAACGAAAGGAAAGAAGCTTGGTCTAATTCTAATATCAACATCTTCTCCGGCAAAAAACTTTTGGAAAAATTCCAATAGGACTCCCTTCATGTGAGCAACAGAAATATCTTTTCCAACAACCAAACCTTCTATCTGAAAAAATTGCATTTCATGAGTTGCATCTGTTGATTCATTTCTGAATACTTTTCCGGGAACAACAATAGCAAAAGGTGGTTCTTTACCTTCTTTTATTAAATATTCCATATACCTAATCTGAGTATTTGAAGTATGTGTTCTTAGAACTACCTTATCTTTACCCTTAACAAAAAAGGTATCCTGCATATCCCTAGCTGGGTGGTCTTTCGGCACGTTCAAAGCATCGAAATTATGCCATTCATCTTCCATTTCCCTACCTAAAACAACACTAAAGCCCATATCTTTAAATATGGAAACAGCTTCGTTTTTTATTAAAGTAAGTGGATGTAAACTACCTTTTTGATATTCTTGCATAACTAAAATATTAACATTTTTAATGCTTAAGGTAAATAAAGAAAACTACATTTTACACCAAGGACAATCTGGTTTACCACAGCCATTTTTTAGGAAATTCATAGACAAAACATCTTCAGCCATATCATTTATTTCTTTTTTTAACTTATCTAAGTGCTCCCTGGTTGCCGAAAAAGCATATTGTTCAAACTGACCTTTTTTATTTTTTTCTAAAAAGTCTAATATACTTTTATTAATTTTAATTTTGTTGTCATCTGTTTCTAGAAGTAGGTGGTAGAAAACAAGCTGTCTTTCATAGTTTTCTTTTTCTTCTTTTGTCTTTTGAGAATACGGGCGGCCAGTCTTGTAATCTATCAGATTGACTTCTCCCTCATAATCATTTTCAAGATATTCCATTTTATCAATCTTTCCATTTAATTCTAGATTTTCTCCATTATTAAGTTCAAACATTCTTCTTGGTCCATATTCTGTTTTTGTTTTATAAATCCAAGTATCTTTATAGTTATCATAATAGTCTGACAGAAGTTCTTGTCCTCTTTGTTTAATTTTTTCTTCTTCCCCTTCGCTAACCACTGCTTTTCTTAGAGACATCTCAAATTTTTGTAACAATATATCTTTGGATAATATTTTTTCTTTATCGGTACAATCTTTAAAGAATAATTCCAAAGCATTGTGAATAATGCTTCCAAAGACTAAAGAAAGAGAATATATATCTGGAATTCTAATTAAATTTTTATACAAATATTTTTTTGGACATTCTAAATAATTATTTAAAGCTGAGACGTTTAATCCTCTTTCAAAAAAGAGTTGCTTTAAGTAACTAGGCTCAAACAAAGACTGTGATTTTTCTTGGAAAGTCATAAATGAATTTAGTTTATCAATGTTCTTTTCTTCAAAAGAAATCATATTTTCTTCTTCTTTAAAATCTTCATTTATTTCTTCAACAAACTCTGACGATTCTTGTTTCCTACCCTTGTTATCAGTTCGAGAAAAAGAAATGGCTAATTCTTTTTTAGCTCTTGTCATAGCGACATAAAAAAGTCTACGTTCATCTTCTTTGTCTCCATCATATTGATAGACAGGTAATGACAAACCCCAGCCACCTGTTTTGGATTCCCAAGATTTTCTGGTAGCATTAATGATATAGACATATTCAAACTCTCTACCCTTTGAACCATGAGCCGTCATAAGTGAAATACCATCAAATATTTCAGGTTCAGTGCTTTCTATATCTAAATTATATTTATCAAATGAATCGATAAAATAGACAAAATCCTTCAAATCATACTCCATTTTTGTTAAATCTTGTCTTTTTATTTCATCAAATAATTTATCTAATTTAACTAATTGAATCCGACTATCCATTGAAGACAACATATATTTAAGATATCCAATTTTGTCTAAGAATAATTTAAAGAAATCAGGAAAATTTCTATTTTGTGATTCTGTTTTTAATTCTTTAATATTTTTTACAAAACTTAAAATTGATTCTTTATTTCCAATATCTATTTCTTTAAGATTTTCTTCTCTTTCTATTATTGAAAATATTGATTTTTTATCCTCTCCCCTAAGGGAATTATATTTATTTAATATTTTAACAACATCATATGAATCTAATCCTAAGAAGTTAGCAAATAATACTTTGGCTAAATAATAGTTATCATCAGGATTATATATAACCCTTAAGATGTTTATTAAATTAAGAATATTATGGTCTTCTAAAATATTATCTTTTGAAAAAATGGTATATGGTATTTGATATAAATCAAAAATTGTTTTAATGTCTGAAACTTCTTTGTTTGAACGATACAAAACAGCTATTTCAGACGGATGAATTCCTTTGTCCAACTTAGATTTAATATCTTCGGCTAAATGTAAAAACTCAAATTTATAATTAGAAAATTCTCTAACTTTTATCTTTTCATTTTCTTTCTGATTATTTCCGTGGAGAAGAGCCGAATGTTCCAAACCGTTTGATTTGATTATTAAACCATGTGCTCCATCTAGAATATTTTGAGTTGAACGATAGTTTTCTGTTAAAGTTATTTTCTTTATATCCTTATACAACTCTTCAAATCTAGCAAAAGTTTTTTCACTTGCTCCCTGAAAACGGTAGATAGATTGTTTCTCGTCACCAACAGTAAATAAATTAGGATGACCTTCTAAATGGGGGGCGCTAGACAATAATTCAAGAATAGAGTTTTGTCCTTCGTTAGTATCCTGATGTTCATCTACTAAAATATATTGATATTTCTCTTGGGTTTCAGATCTAAGATCTTTGTTTTCTTTTAGTTCCCTTAGAACAATTAAAATCATATCTGAAAAATCATATAATTTTTTATTTTCTAGGGCTTCTTGATATTTTGAAAATATAATACCAAGTTCTCTTGCTTTAGCTATTTTTTTATCTATTTTCTCTTTCTCGGCTGGCTTTAAATCACCTTTTTTGTAAGAACCATAATCTTTTTTGTAGTAAATATCATCATTGGCTAAAAGTTCATTTTCCCAATTTGGTAAAGAAGAAATAAAGTCTTCGGGAGATAATCCATCTTTTTTGATGGCTAAAATTCCTTTAGCTATTTTATTAAGAAAAGAAAATTCGTCCTGAAAAGAAATTAAGTACTCAAACTTGTTTTCTTTAATGATGTTTTCTATAATCTCAACTCTTTCTAAGTCTTCAATAACTCTAAAGCCTTCTAATTTTTCAAAATAGAAACTGAATTCTTTAATTATGTTTTCACAAAATGCATGAAATGTAAAAATGTTTACTCGATATGCCCTGTCACCTATGACATCAACAAGTTTTTCTCTCATTGAGACAGCTCCGGCTGTGGTATATGTTAAAGCCAGAATATTTTCTGGATTAGTATCTGTTTTGTTTAAAATATTAGCAATACGAATGGTTAAAATTTTTGTTTTTCCTGTCCCAGGGCCGGCTACTACCATAACTGGGCCTTCAACAGTGTCTACAGCTTCTTTTTGCCTAGTGTTTAACTTCTTGTATATCTCATTAAATCCTTCGTTTGTCATAAAAATATATTTTACTTATTATAATAAAGCTTTTTTTAAAATTTTGTCTATATCACTTTCTATATCTTTTTGAAAATATAAATATTCTAAATTAATTTTTTCTTTTCTTTTTATTATCTTTTCATCATTCCATAAATCCCTAGCAAAATTAATAATATTTTCATGTTCTTCATCGCTCAAATCTTCAAAAGTTTTATTTTCTTTTTTTAAAAAATAATCAATTATTTTTTCTTGAAATAAATAATTAACATCAAACATTCTTCTTCTGTATGATTCGGCAACTTTTAAAGATTTTATTCCATAAAGTTCTGCATAATTTTTTATTGCACACTTTTCACAATTTATCTCTCCTGTATTATAATTACCTGAACCTATCCTACTACTTTCTTTTTTACAGGTAGAACATATAAATACTGAATGATTCCCTGTCCTATCATCTTCAGGTCTTTTAAAATATTTTAATTTAATAAAAGGAGCAATTTTTTCTTTTTTCATAAATATATATTTTTATTTTTTATTCTTTAACTCTTATTGTTTAAATCGTTTTCCCAATGTCGGCAAAACGATCCTGTTTCGCATGAAGTATACTATTGCATTTTTAAATTCCTCCTAAATTAGCACAATTCATCTTCTGAATACCACCCTTTGTGAAAATGTTAAGGGTGTGGACAATTTGTCCCCACCCTTGACTGAGTTCTTTATCTCGTTGTTTCATTTTTTGAATATAGTTCTTTGAATTAGTTGAATCTATGAGGACTTGTACAACATCTTCTACAACAAAAAACCACTGCTCTTTAAACCAAGCACGGCGAACTTCTTTTTCTTCAAAAACTACCGGCAGTATATTTTTTTGTATTTTATTATTTCCCATATTTTAATTTGTTATTATATTACTTAAATTTAATATAACCTTTCCTTCAAAAAACAATTTCTTCAGGGATTATCTTAATAATATCATAATTTGTTAAATAAATTTCAATGTTATTAAATTACACCTATTTCCCCAGTCTCCAGGTTAATTCTTACCCTATCCCCATCCTTTAACCTTAAAGTGCTATTTATTGTCCCTATAACGCAAGGAATCATTAATTCTCTAGAAATTATAGCAGTGTGACTTGTTATTCCACCTTCATCTGTTATTATTGCCTTAACCCCCTTAAGAAAAGGAAAAAAATTAGGAGTAACCTGAGAAGAAACTAATATTTTCCCTTCAATTAGTTTGTTTTTTAAAGAAAGTTCTTCTTCATTTTTTATCAAAACAACTTCCCCTATAATTATGTTCTCGGAATTAAAATAACTCACTATTCCTTTAATTTCTTGATCTTGACTATCTTTTTCTTCATTAAACAATCCATAAAAATATTTTTTAATTGAATCCAGGTCTTTTTCTTCAACCATTTTTCTATATCTTCTTAGGTTTAAATAGATTAAACCTTGGCTTTTTCTTTGTTCTATAAGTCTAATAACATCATCATTGTTTTTACAATTATTAAATTCTTCAATAGTTAAATAATTCAAAACATCTTTTTCACTAACTATCAATTCCCTTTTAGATAATATGTGTTTTATAAACATCATTATGTATTTATTGATACTTTCTTCTTCTAGGGCTATACTATTTCTCCACAAATTATGCTGTTTAATCACTAAGGAATTATTATCTCCTTCTTCAGCTAGAGCCAATCCCAGATAAAAAATAATAGAAAAATTAGCGCAAGTTAACTCATAAAGATCCAGAATCTTGTTAAACTTTTTGATAATTGTATTTGTTTTTTTCTTGGCTATATCTTTCTCTAACTTAAAACATAAATATCTAATCTTTTTATACAAAGAAAAATCTTTTGCTATATACCTTAATATTATTTTAGGATTATCTGCCATTATCTTTTTTGAATGGAGATAAAAGATATCAGTTTGGTTTAAATTAAAGGCTTTAATTGGTTTTAAACCATCAAAATTCAACAAAATATTTTCAGTAAAATTCTGTCCAAACTTTTTTAAAGATTTAGAATATTTTTCTCTTTTTGCTGAATTGAGAAACAAGGAAGTATTTGTCCTTTCTTTTATAATCCATTTTTCTGACTTAATATATTCAATTAAATTAGATTCCTCCACTTTGGTTTATGAAAATTATTTTTGTAAATAAACCAGCCAATAATTACGTTTGTAGATACGATTGTTAAAGGTTTGGTAACTGGTCTTTTTTTCTAAATGTAATATCTTGAAATACTGACTATATGTTTTGATTATGTCCTCTTTTGAAAAAACCCTTTCAATTAGCCCTATTTCAGGAATTAAGTATGTATCTTTTTCTTTTGACGGACTTTTTTTCAGTAATTCTTTAGCATTTTTATCTCCATCTTTTGCTAAAGCTCGAACGAAGAAATAGCCACCCTTTTTAAGAACCCGACTGGTTTCTTTTAAGTATGTATTTCTCCCCTCTTCGTTTAAAGAATTAGAAGAGGTAATATCCAAGACTATATCTATACTTTCATCTTTTAAATCATATGGACTTCCTATGTCTTCCAAACGATAATCTACTTCTAAACCTAATTCTCTTGCTCTTTGTTTGGCTATTTCTAAGGCTTTTTGGGAAACCTCAAAAGCTATAACCTGATTTCCTAACTCTGCTAAATAGTTTGAATTTCTCCCTGTTCCACAGCCAAGATCAAGAATTGTTCTATTCTCAATCTTATATTCCATTTCTTTTTTTAAAAACTTAAAAAACCGCAAAGTATCAGCCTGAGGTTTATCATCTTTTGTAACCAATTTAGAATCTTGGTATTCTTTGTTCCAAACATTTCCTTGGTGTGACATATGGATATTATATCATTTTATACTTTCCCACTTTAGTTCTTTTTATATTCCAGGCCAAAGCTGGAATATCTAACCTTTTTCCAAGAGAACTAGCTATCCCCCTCACATATGTTCCACTACTACATTTGATAGAGACATTGACTAAAAAGAAATAACTATCTTCGCTTATCTTTTTGTCCCAAGTTTTAACAATTTCTTTTTGTCTAAAATCACCATTAACCTGGCCTACTCTTTTTGTAATTTCTTTCTTTATTCTATCTCCTTTGATTTTTACAATTTTATTTAATTTTATTTTTTTGACTTCTACTCCCCTTTCAGGAATATCTACATCTTGCCCGCTTCTAGCATATTGAAAAAGTTGTTTACCTGAGACTGTTTTTGAAGAATATATTGGATATTTTTGAATAAATTTTCCCGTAAAATTTTTTAATTCTTTTTTAATCTTTCTTTCTAAATCTTCTTTTTTGATATCAATATTTTTTGATTTTGTAACTTTACCTAAAATATCATAAGTATCAGTCGCAAAACCAAAAAGAATCTCAAAATCATATTCTTTATCTAATTTTAAAAATTTATCTTTGTCTTTTATTTTTTCATCAACCAAAACGATTAATAATCCCGACGCCATCGGATCGAGTCGTCCAGCATATGTCATTTTTAAACCCTGATATTCTTTGTTTTTAGACCTAAAAAACTCCAATGCCTCAAGTGGAGTTTGTCCCTCTTTTTTGTTTAAAAGAATAATTTTTTGCATTTAGCTAATTAAGGGTTTCGCCATCTTCTTTCAATTGTTTTAATTTTTCACATCTAAGATTCTTAAATGTTTCCATGTGTAATATGGCACTTTTTTTAGAATCATCCATATTTCCAAGAATACGAAAACTTCCTTTACCAAAAGTATCATCCACTAAGTGAGCTATCTCCATCAACCTACCCGTAAAAAGTGCATTTAGAAATATTTTATATACATCATCTTTATCTTTAAATTTATCAGAAAACTGTTTTTGTATTTCTTCACATAAATAGCAAAAGACTTTTCTTGGGTAACAATAAGGGAAGATTCGGAATTCTTTTCCCTCTTTATCGCACCATGCTATATCACTTTCTAAGATGTTCCTTTCTTTTGCAATTCCCGCTTTAATTTCTTTGCACCCTCTTGAATTCAACCATTCTTTTTCTTTTTCAAGCTCTGGAAGTTCTAATAGTTCGGTGTTTAATCTTCTTTCGGTTTCTGAAACCACCGCTTCGTTTAAACCAGAAAAATGTCGGTGATCTCTTTCTTCTTCTGTTTCCTTCTGAGATGAATAAACCGCAAACCCAACCCTAAGTAAAGATTGGGAGCCTGAATTACTTTGCATGGAGATATGAGACTTTAAATGCAACATCTCGTGCAAAGCCGAAGAACCAAAATTCGATGGATCTTTTTCAAAAAAATCACCATTAAAAATAGCACAATATCTTTCGGGAAAAGAAAAAGCTGTTCTATGTTTAACTGGCATTTCAGAAAGTGATTCCCCTGAAACAACATATGAATTTTCAAGGGGAATATCAAATGGTTCCATACCTGCTTCCTTCATTAATCTAGATGTTTCCTCATTAGCAAAATTAATTAATGCGATCTCTTCTTTGGTCTTTTCTTTCTCATATTTTTTCAGTATCTCAGCGTCTTCTTTGGTCAAAAACTCTCTGTTGTTGTGTAAAATATTGCTAGCTCTTTTTTGAATTTTTTCTGTTTCTGCTTCTGTGGGATTCCCAACTATTCTTATTTTAGGTCCTTTTTCCATATAAATATTATATATTATTTACCCAATTTTTCTAAAACCCTATCCAATATATCAGGATGAAACTCTTTTATGTCTTCCAAAATTTTAGATCCGGGTCTTTTGGCCAGTCTAACAACATCCTCAATTAAATCACTTTTGTCAGATGGTAACCCACGAGGAAGATTTGGATATCTATATATTTCTATTTTCCTCTCTGACTCAAGCTGAAGTATTTTTTCTAAAGAATTTTCTATTTTTTCTTCGCTAATTACATCACAAGCGTGGTCACAAATAGCTTCTTTTCTAAAAGAAGTCATTTCTGTTTTAAAATCAGCCCCATCGAGTGTATAAATGGAACCCGTTTTGTTTTTATAAGCATACTCTAGTGCACCTTCAAATCTCTCTGCAATGTAAGGTAATCCTTCCCTAAAACCTATTTGGTTTATAAGATTACCATGTTCTCCAAGAAACATTGCACAATATTCTGGTTTTTCCATAGCATAGACCCATGGTTTTCCATGATAGCTCACTCTTGGTTCAATGACTTTTAATCCTGATATTTTTGATGAATGATATACGTATTTCATAAAATAAAAAGAATATTATAATAAACTTTCAACCTTAAACCACCTATCTCTTTCTAGCTTTTAAAATAAAATAACCTGGGTATTTCTTCCCATCTATCTGTTCAGCCGCAGGATCCCAATACTCTTGAAAAAATTGAACATCAAAATTTTTAAAAAGAAAATCATTCATATATTCATTTAAAGTATGTGATGGTTCTTTTACGGTAATAGAATTATTAAAAATATTACAATCAACTATTTTTTGTTTAAAATAATCCCCCGTTTCTTCTCTTTTTTCAAAAAACTGACGGAAAGGATGAGTTACTAAATACATCATTGTTCCCCCTGATTTCAAAACTCGATGAATTTCAGAAAAAACAGGATCCATATCTTTTGATGTTTCAATAGCATATTTACTGAGCACAACGTCAAAATAACCATCTTCAAATGGAATTTTATCAAATAAACCAACCCTGATATCAGCACCTGGATTTTTCTGGTTTGCAATTTTAACAAGATCTTCTGAAGCATCAAGACCAAAAATCTCGGCACCTAATTTTTTGTAATATTCAAGATCAAACCCATCACCACAAGCAAGATCAAGTAGTTTCATTCCTGGTTTTACAAAATCAAGATGTTCATAAAAGATCTTTCGATTGTCTCGATTGCTATTTTTCCCTTCATCATGAATATCTGAGAATTTTTGAGCAAAATTATTATATTGCTTTGATAAATCCATATGTTATATTTTAACCTAAATTCAGGTATTTAACTACTTGGATTTTTTCCTGCAAGGCTATATTAGTTAAATATTGGAATGATAAACTATTTCAGTAGAATTTTAGAATTAATTTAGATACATGGGCTGAAGTCTATCCTTCTGCTTTTATAAGTAAACCCCAGTTTCTATACAAATCCAGAATGATTTCTCGAACTTTCGGAATTTGTCTTATTTGATTGATTAATTCATTTATTTCTGTTGCAATCTCGTCTGAGTATCCATTTTCCAGAATAAAATTCTTGCGCGAAGCTTCTGAAGGAGATTCTTTAAAATATTCTTGCATTAATGAATGCCAAATTTCTATTTTATCAACTTTTTCAACTAATTCTATTTCTTCTGACATAACAGTATTTAAACATGTAATCACGGTAGACCAATCCGAGACATTGGAGTAAAGAATCTCATCTTCATAAGCCTTAAGTGCTTGAGTAATGAACCTGGAGGAAGGAATAAAAGCATATATATCTTTTTCTACCATATATTTTTCTCTAACTTCATCTACCAAACTATGATATTTCATTCCTGCAACAAAAGAATTTCCTTCCTCTAAAACATCTTTAAAGGAAAGATTTTTGAAGTGAGTTTTTTCGCGCTCAATTACTTTTAGATATGAAATATCTGGAAAGACAGTACCTATCAAAAAAGCTGTCTGATCAAATTTATTGAACAGATTGTCTGATATTTTTTTAGCTAGAACTACGTGTGTAATTTGACTTGCCATTATATTAATATTCTGACTTATATTTCTGATTTATACCAATCATATCTGATACTTAGTTATCCATGCGGAGAGGGTCGTGTTAGAACTTTTTACCAACAAGCCCCATAAGGTTATTTTTAATAATTTTATTTTATCATAACGACGTATCTCGTGCGATTTAGCTTTTCAGTTTATGTTTGATAATCTCAATTGCCTCGCTTATTTGGATCAGGAGATTTTCTTTAGAAGTATCAAATGTGTACACAAACGGCATAGTCAAATCAAGAGGAAATTGTTTATTTTCCATATACACCCTAATGCCCTCTTCTGCAGTCTTAAACAATCCATCAGGATCATAGTTAAATATTCGTAATTTCTCCAAAATAAATTCCTCCGGAGTATTTACATGTATCCACACCAAAGGAACTTTATATGCTTCACCAAGTTTTCCTAGTTCAACCTTTTTCGTTGAACAATTAGCATCAATAGCAATACCATACCCTTTTCCTAGATATTTTTTAACCAACAAAAAAACAACATGAAGCATATCCTCTTGGGTATATTGATATTTTTCTTTTCTTAAAATTAATCGTACTTCGTCGCTAGAAATGCGTACAAGATTAAATTCTTTTGCGAGCGGTCTCACTATGGTGGTTTTGCCAGAGAGTCTTCTCCAACGCAAGATTACACCCAAATGTTCTTTGGTTCTAACACAAAAGG
>CAZQUJ010000012.1:0-15362 GCA_964596605.1 uncultured Candidatus Saccharibacteria bacterium
AACTAGGGCTGTTTCTACTATGACTAAATCAATTTCATCTCTCTCAAGTCCTTGTCGCTCTGCAGTTTCTGTTACTTTACTTGCCCAATCCATAGAATTAATAGCCTGACGGTTCCTTTCCGGAAGGTTTGCCATTATTTTATCTATTTCTATTTTTATTTCTTCTTTCATATTTATTTTTTATCTTGTTTACCTATAGCACTGTAAAGTCCATGAGCCATTTCTCTTCTTTTTGCAAAACCTACTCCAAGTCCACCTGTTTGTGCCCAATCAAAGAAATTATGACTTTCCCATTTTCGAGCCTCGTTAAATTTTTTCTTGTCACCTGTTTGTCCACTTTCTTCCATTTCTTCTTTTAGTTTCTTTATTTTGTTTGAGTATGTTTTTTGTGATTCTCCCAATCCTCCGTTTTGTTCCGCATATAATTTTGCTTTTTCTGCTGTTTCCTTGTCTTTAGTTATCTCTTCCTTCTCTTTTTCCAGTCCTTCTGTTATTTGCTCTTCTCCTTCTATCTCCTCGTCAATTTCTTTTATCCCTGCCTCAATTTTTCTAAGATCCCCTTCTAGTGGTTTTAGTTGTTCTTTAAGATTATCTTTTTGGTCTATAAGTTGATTTATCTCGTATACCACAGTATTTTGCTTAGCAGAAAGTCTTTTAACTTCGTTCTGGTCATTTGATTTCTTGGCTTGTTTTATTTTTACTTCAATTTGTTGCTTTTCTTTTTGTCTTACACCTATTTGGTTTTCAATGATTTTTACCTGATTGGTCTTGTCTGTATAGTCTGGGTTTTTGTTTAGCTCAGACTCTTTGTCTTTTTTGCTGGTTAGCTTCTGGTCTCTTATTCTTTGTAGTCTTGCAATCTCATTTCGATTTCTTTCAGCATTTTTCTCGTTCTTAGTAAGAGACTTGTCTATACCTTCCACTATTTCTTTAGAAATATTGCCATTAGTTGTGGCATAATCTTTATATGTTTTTGTTCCATCTGCTAGGGTTTTTACACCAGAGTTAACATCACCTCCTTTTTTAATAGCATCAACGGCATTTCTCTTTTCCCTGTACTCATCTCTTTTTTGTCGTGCCACCTTTTGTAGGGCTTTGTTCTTAGGACTTAATCTTGCGTCTTCTTGTGCATCATCATAGGCTTGTTTTGCTTTATCTCTAGCTTCTTCTGCTACCTTGAGTTTTGGAGCATTAGCAACCGCCAATTCTGCTGCTAGCTTTTCTTGACGTTCTTTTTCTTTTTCTTCTTCGGTTTTTGGTCTGAGCTTATCGCGATTTTCTTGTCTTTTTTCTATTCCCTTTAGTGTCAATTCTACATTTCCTATAGCCCCAGATCCTTTTTTAGATATAGAGGCTAGTGGTTTTTGTACGGATTCTCCTATTCCAAGACCCTTCGCTGCTTTTTGTCCCCATCCTGTATTTCTAGCATCAAAACTCATTCTTCCCACACTACTACCAACATTTCGTACGTTTCTTCCGATAAATCCTTTAAACCCACCTTTATCTTCCCACTCGGTCATCTTCTTATTCTTTGCTATTCCAGCCCCCATGGCGCCAATTGTTCCTCTCATAGCCAAAGAAGCCCCACCTGTAGCAAGGCCGATTGCTTTTCCAGCAATATCACCTCCAAAGTTCGAGACAGCTTTTCCTGCTTCTCCTGCTAAAGAAACGGCTATTTTTTTAGCTTGCGTTAGTAGGACAAGCAAGAAAGCAAAAGGAACAACTATTCTTATGACAAAATCAAAATTACCTACCTCCGAACCTAACGCTACGTCTTTAATCAAATCAAATCCTGAACCCAAGAAACTTATTATTATATACATAAAGAAACAGAAGATTGGAGCAGTGAAAGCCATTTTGGCTGTGTCTTTCGCCCAGTTTCTAAAACCAACCTTGGGGAGCTTTGCAAGGTCTGGGTCGGTGTAAGTAAAGAAGGCGAGGGGGGATATGATCATAGCTATCCATAACATTACTACCCGGAGGACGAAGATAAGGGCCAAATTCAAGAAAACAACCGTTCCGGCTAAACAGATAGCGGCAGATAAAATACATATTAGAATAAAACCACCAAGTGTAATTTTTAAATTGTTACTAAGGTTCTTTCCGGTGTCTGCAATACCTGGGTTAGTATCCAGATTTTGTCCATCCCCAATAACCTTAATCTGTTCTATTTTTTCAGGATTAGCTAAAATTTCAACAGGATTCACTTTTGTTATTAACGCCTCTGAGAGTCTGATTTCCCCAAAGGTTCCCGTTTTTGATTTTTCACTACCTATGTTTATAACTTCTGTATTGTAAAAGACTCTAGATAGTATATTAGAAGCATCTATAATTATCCGTGTAGCAAAAAGACTAAAGTTAATTAAGAGTCCAATGATAATAACATTTACTATTAAACCCTTTGGGTCTGCTTTGCCTTTTATACCAAGAATGATTTTAAAAGCGATGTATAGAAGAATAAAAATAAAGAAAATATTGCAGATATCTCTAACGATTCCCCATCCTTCAACAACAAAAACAGAGCGATATGAATCATCATCAAGAGAATACTGTAATGTAAAATCGAGAGCTTTACCTGTTAATCCAAAAAGAAAAGCTGAGGGTTTGAATAGGGCTAAATAGAAGAATTCAGCGATACAGCCCCGAAAGTTTTCTAGATTACAACTAAAATCATCGTCTACACCCTTTGCTGTACCCCTAGCGGTAATGCTACCTGTATTACTGGAAGAGGTTTCTTGGTTGGTGTTTTGGGGAACTATAATGCCTGTAATTAAATTTTTTCCAATTATGTCTTTTTCTCCATCTATCTTTAAAAACGATAATGTTTTAAATGTTAACCACTTTCTGAACTGGAAACTATAATTTACCCAAGAATTATAAACTTCAACCTTTATTTGATATTCACCATTTGAAAGATTTTCAAACGTTTTTGTGACGGGGTCTTTGTCTCTTATTGCTATGATTTGATCTTCTTGCCCGTCTACGGGATTACCATCTTTGTCTAAAAGGTAAACGGCAAATAAAAGACTCGAAATATCTGTAAGGACAAAACCACTACCTCTTTCTCTAATCTCATATTCTTTATTTGGGGTGATTGTTAGTTCTATATTTTTTTCTTTTACGGTCCAACCGACATTAGCCTCGTAGTCAAAAGAAGCCTCTGCTTTAATGTTTTTATTAATTCTCTCTTTTCCCACCGAAAACGGCGCAAAAAGTTGCACAACGATGGTTAATATAAAAATGTATGGAAGTATTTTTTTCATTTATTTTTATTACCAAACATTAAACAAAATCTCATATTGATCAAGATATGTTTTATCGTGATTGTCCCATCGACATCCAGTCATCCAATATGTAGAAGCTTTATCTTCACCTTTAATGATATTTTGGAAAAGTGTAATAAGACCCATGGTTACCGCATCGGTTCCTGTAACCAAAGAATAAATTGTATTGGCGTCATTGCGGTTTTTGTCTTCACTATCATAAAGTTCGCAATATAGTTCGCTTCCAACTTGCCCTCTATAATTACAGTACTCCTCCTTTGCTGTGTCTCCCGAATAATCTTTTGTTAAAGCAGCGTTGGCTGAACTCTCATATCTTTCATCATAAATACACTTAGGTTCTTCAACAAACTTTTCTTTAGGAATATTTTTTAAATAGCTCCCTCTTTCTTTATAATGATACCAAGGGTTTCCGTATTGAACTATCATATCTGCATACTTAGTATTTTTAACTACTTTTACTTGTTCATCACATTGGGTTGTCAAGTTCTCTATTTCTTCGTAGAAATTTTCATATTCTAACATTTCATTATAGGCCAAAGATATATCTAAAGCACTCTTAAGGGTTGGAGCTATTAAGTAATACTTTCTCAATAGCTCATCAAGTTTAGCTTTTTCTTCCGTGGTGAATTCTAATGGTTCCAAGCTTAAACAAACATTTGGTTTTGCGGGAGCTATGCTTTCGGAATCGTTTGTTGAAATATAGTTACCACTTAATGTTCCTCCCTCGTGACACTCTGGGTCATTCTGATCAATATCTCCATCGCCATCGTTATCTACAGTGTCATTACATTCATAAGAGAGTAGTGATTCTGAATTGTATTTTTGAAGATATTGTTTATTTAAATCACCACCCTCGTGGCAAGCTCTATCATCCTCGTCTATCGTACCGTCGCCATCGTTATCTATAGTGTCATTACATTCATATGATTCAATTGATTCTGAGTCATAGTCTGGCAAATATTCTCCTTCTATTGTTCCTCCTACGTGACAGTTAAGATCTTTTTTGTCTATTGTTCCATCATTATCATTGTCTTTTTCATCACTGCACTCTGGTTTATCGTCTTCATCTGGTGGAAAGATAGATGTTGTAGCTTTGAAATTTACCCAAGATCCGCAGTTGTTATCTTCATTAAATTCAGTAATTTCTCCTACGTCCCCTGCATTTTTTTTGTCAGCGCAAGCCCTAATCTTGTATGTTTCGGTGTCTTTAACAGCAAAACTTATACTTGTAACAAAATCTCCTCTTGCTGAAATTTCTGGAATCTCTATAGTTTCAGAATAGATGTCCTCTACTTCTTCTCCAACTTTTTTAATACTAAAGAAAGCAGAAAAACCTTTCTGTGTTCGGTTTGTTCCATAGTTGGAAATGGTTGAATAGAAAGTGGTCTTTTCATCAGTTTTAATTGGTTGAAATGTTACATTTCCAGCGCTTAAGTCTATGTAACTATTAGCATATCTTTCTTCTGAGTAGTGATCAGGTAAATACTCTTTATCTAAATCTCCATCCAGGTGACACTCTGGGTCTTCTTCATCGATAAACTTATCTCCATCATTGTCTTCTCCATCCTTACATGCTCCATCAAATTCATTTGGTCTGTAATTATCAGTATCAGGAAAATCAATATTTGGAAAATCAATATTTGTTGTGGGCGTATCTGTATCTGTAGAGGGTAGGGTGTAACTCTCGGAATAGTAATCTGGCAGATATTCTTTGTTTATATCTTCGTCGATATGACAATTTGGATCGTCTATATCTATGTTTCCATCATTATCATTATCTATCCCATCATTACACTCAAACTTATAATCTATTATGTCAACAAGTTCTTCCTCCTCGTCAAAATCATATTTGTATTTGTTGTTATATTTAAATTTCCCCTTCTTGCCAACATAGAAGTCGCTTATGGCATAACCATAAATCTCTTCGAAGTTAGATAGATCTCCAGTATATAGAGAAACTATAGGGTTTCCGTATTGGTCAAAACCAGAAACGTAAACTGGGTCATCTTTTTGAAGAGTTACCCCAGAGATGGCTTCGACATCCGCAGTGTCTTTAGAAGAAGGCAAGATAGAGAATATGTTTGAAAACAAACTTGAAACTCCACCTTCTTTTTCTTTATTTCGGTATACTAAAAATCCAACAAGCAAAATTACTATAATTGTTATTATGGCGATGATTATTATTTTTGTTTTATTTGTTGTGTTTTTCATAAAAAATCTAAAAACCCTTAAAGAAGTCTGTTATTCCTAATTTTTCAAGAGAGACGGTTGCTCCTGCTAGTGAAGACAGGGTAGCTATTATTTCTGGTAGTTTATCTACCAAGAATTTTACTACATCTATTGTGTTGCCTAGTCTCTTGGCCACCCAAACAACTGCTTTTACTGCAAAACTATCTTCCCCATCTCTAACTTTGTCCATGAGCCAGTCAA
Organism: uncultured Candidatus Saccharibacteria bacterium; assembly: GCA_964596605.1. Taxonomy (GTDB): domain Bacteria; phylum Patescibacteriota; class Minisyncoccia; order Phycocordibacterales; family UBA9973; genus UBA8515. The sequence continues at coordinate 5,715 of CAZQUJ010000012.1, forward strand.
GCGCCTCCATTATTTTTGTATCTTGTAGCCCTAAGTCTCCCGCCGCCCTTTCTATCTTCTGTTCATATCCCGCAATCAAATATTTAAGAGTTTCTATATTTAGATCGCCATCTAATAATTCATCTTTGAACTCTTCTAGTTTTTCTTCTAGATCTTCATCTGTTATTGTTCTCATAATCTTACATGAAACTTCATCTTCTCCCCCAGCTTCCTGAACGCAAGTCCAAGAATCTGCAATAGAGCTTGATTCTACTGCGGTCGGTTTTCCGACAATACATTTTCCAACGTTTTCTTCATCACAAACAGGTCCAGGCCAAATAATACTTACAGATGGGTCTGTAAATTCATCCCTTTCCTCATATTCTTCCTCGTTAGTTCTTGTGTTGTATCCTCTTCTTGTGGTTCCTGGACTAGCTAATGACCCATAACCGCTCTCAGGATCTATTGCGTCTTCTGATGTTCTTCTGTATTTACTGTTGCAGTCTTGGTCGTCTTTGTCTATAAATCCATCCATATCATTATCTATTCCATCACTACATCTTTCCTCACTGTCTTCTCCTGTTCCATTGGTGATATCTCTGTCATCATAGAATTTTACTCTCTCTTCTTCCAGGCACTCCCCATATCTTTTATTAAATTCTTTTTCGTCGAAACCTGGTTCTTCCTCTCTAATCTTTTCAATCATGCTAATTTTCCGACGTTCTTGAGCGGCATTGATGATACCACTAACTTGTTTTTTCAGTTCACTTAACTTATATATATTTGAATCGGCTTCTTGAACTGCCTGGTTGTATTTGTCAGTCAGCGTATCCACTTCCTCGCTGTAATACTTCATTCCTGATGTTATTTCTTGCCCAGCTTTCATCATTGGCATGTATGCTGGGTTTTTTTCAAGCTCGGCGGTATCTTCTCTTTCAATGAATTCTTTTTGAAGTAGACTATTTTTCCAAAAACCATAAGGGCTTTCCATTATTTCATTATATTTATCAAAGAATACTCCTCCTTCACTGTTTATACCGCTTGCAATTCTTGAGATCATACTGTCCATCCTTTCATCTTGGTCCGTATTCTCTTCTTTTTTGTTTAGTTTTGGAATCCTAGATGGAAACTGAATTTCTTGCCATTTTTTAGTTTCTTTGACTTTGTTCCAAATTTCATTAACTATTATTCCGTCCAAATCTCTAAAAACATCCTGGTAGTTTTCATAGAGCTCTTCTCCATCGCTTGGGAAATAGTATCGATTTTCTTTTTGTATCTGATCCCCGGATGGGGTATAATCGGCTCCTATAGAATTAACTATCTCAGCTAGAGCAATATACGCGTCCCCACTGTTTATTTCAAAAGAAGGATTTGGGCCAGGGATACAATAGTCTAACTTTCCCATTGCGGGCATAATAGATGGCAAAGCCCTAAGTATTTCTTTGGCGACAACAGAATAATCTTCTTGAAGTTGGAGAACCCCTCTTTTCTTAATTGGATTAGACTGGTTCTTTTTCCAGTTTTGCCAAGATGTTCCATCCCAAAAAGCTCTATCCCCGACAGCCCAACCACTATATCCATTCCTGATTAAATCCGTTTTACCAGCTTTTGTGACTATATAATATACATTAGCCGGACAAGGTACTTTGTTTCCATTAATTAAGCAATCATTAGGGGCAACATCTTTCATTAATCTTGTTGGACAGGTTGTCTCCAGTCCCTCGCTACTATAACAAGTTCCACTTGGGGTGTTTGATGTTTTATTTAGACTAGCGTCCCAATTACCGAGATAAGGATTTTTATATAGCTCGTATATAAATGTATTTCCCAAGTCTCTGGTTATATCAAAAGAGCTATCTTTTGTATAATTGTTTGATTCAGACAAAAGGGAGTCTACTTCAATATCATTTGAATATGTACTTACCGATGTGTTTTCTTGAGTGTATGTATAATCTCCCGAAGTTAGACCTGGTAATCCTTGATTTTGAACGGCATAAAGCAAAACACTAAAAACAGAGTTCAAAACATCTGTTATGTTGTCAGCTAGCTCCAATTGTCTAACTGGGGTGCTTAAAAATTCTTCAGCCTGTTTTTCTATATTGGAGGCTGGAGTTATTGTTTTTGTTTTAACACAGACATCATTTTCTCCCTTCTCTCTTCTGTTTTCACTCTCATAATATTTATAATATTCAATGCCATTCGCCTTTTTTTCTTTTACTGGTTCATTATTTTCATCATACTCTTGCCATTTAACACAGTCTTTTTGTGGCATGTAACCATCCACAATTTCATCTCGTACATCTTGAGTAGCATTTTCTACTTCTTGTGAAATTACTCTAGAGGCAGCTGAATAGAAACCAAGAGGGTTGTTTTGATCGCCCAGAATCATTGCAGCCCAGCCGTCCCATCCTCCGCTTGAAAAGTCTTTGCTAAACTTTTCAACTGCCTTTTTCTCCATAGCTTGTTTGTTTTCTAGGGGGGATAAAGAATCATCGTTTTGATAGTCAACAATAATATAATCAGCCATATTTGAGGCTAGGTTCGCTAAAAGGCTACGATCCCCGGTAAGTCCACTTCTGTTTCTGAATCTGTTAACATATGATAGAACAAAAGTGTCACCATAGGGGAAGGCTTCATCTGCAAGGCCATAGATAGCTGGTTCTACAATATTCCTTTCTACACTATTTAAAACAGAACGAGTTGATTGAACGAAGTATGGGTTACCGTCAAAACCAGCATTTATCCAGTTCATTGTAGATCTGGTCATGGCTGTTAGTTGATTTTTAGCAAGAGTGTAAGCAATACCATTTAAACACTCGGTGACGATAGAGCTCTTTTTGTTCTCTTTGTTTGCTTCATCTAATTTTTCTCCTGTACTAGTATCTATACCTTCGTTAGAATATCGTCCGCAGTTTATAATCTGTTCTAGTCCTGCTGGTAGGTTCATATTTATAACTCCCCCAGCCGATGTCTCTGCCGACCCTTTAATGCTCTGGCAAACTTTTGCTCTGGTTTTTTCATTAAAAAGAATATTTACTGTTGCTTTAGGGCGAGTTAGTAATGATTTCCCGACAATTTCAAGCTTAAAAAGAGCTTCAGCTACTTGGTCTATAGCTCCAGTACAACCAATGACTTGAGTGATTAGACCGTCTTCTATCAGTGTTTTCATTATATTATCTGCCGATAGTTTAAACGGACCACTTCCATCAGAGTTTGGGTTTGTCCAGTTTATGGTGTCAGTAGAATATGTTTTTATAGGAGATATGACAAACAAAAAAACAAAAACCAAAAGGCCTAAAATAAATCCTTTATTCGTTCTTTTATGATTTTGTGTTGCCATTATAATTGTTATTAATTATAACACTAAAATTCATATTAAAAAATACTTTATTCATATTCTTCTAATTCTTCTAGTCCATCAAAATCTTCTAAATTAATTGTTCCTAAAAATTCATCTGAATATTTTTGATAATTAATTAGTGATCTTAGAGCTGAGAGTGGGTCTTCTGGAGATAAAATTAATCCTTCAATAGATTCAGCTATTTTTTCACAGTCGTTTGCCATTAATAAATGATTTTCAGCTAGAAAATTAAAAGTTTTTACCTTCATGAGTTCTTCTCCCATGTCTCTATATGCTTGAGCTATTGATTTTGTGGTTAGAAAGGCTTGTTCATCTCCCCCTAAACCTATAGAAATTAAGGTTATTTCTTTTCCTAAGTCTTTTTCTTGGCTATATTCCTCTAGTATTCTAATAATTTTTTGATAGTATGACTGAAGCGCTTCTATGGTTATTTCCTTAATCTGGTTATCTACAATAACTTGTTCTATGCTGTATTTGTTGGCAATAGGTTCGGCAATTACTTTTTGGCCGATGGTTTCAGCTATGGATGCGATAGATTCCTCGTTTAGAAGTCCTTGTTGAGATAGGGCTAAGATTGCAACAAAAAAATCTCTAGATAATGCTTCGTTTTCAGTTAGAACAGTTGTCTCTTCCGAAGAAGAACCATTTCCCTGATTGGCTATTTCTCTTTTAGATAGAACAAACTCCCTATTTTTCTTTCCATCTTTCTTTGGATCCAATCCCCAAAAATATTCTTCCCAGTTAGGAATTCCATTGTTGTTGTCATCTTCGTCAATAATTTCTTTAATAGATACGATTTCTGGTTCTTTAACCCCACCCTTTCTTTCTCTGTTTTTAATCAGAAAAACAACCCCTTTGCTGACAAAAAAGATTAAAACGATAGTTATTATAAACAAGATAAAACTAACAAAATTTTTACTTGGTAGATATTTTTTAAAATTATCCATAAGAATAAGCAGGGATTCCGCACGCAATATATATTATATTACTTTTTAACAAAAAAACCTAGTATTTAAACAATTTTTTGGATAACAAAAGCCATTTTTCTATAGATATATCTTCTGGTCGGCTTTTTATGTCTATCTTTATATCATCAAAGTATTTTTCCATATCTGTTTTTGGTATTTTTAATTCATCTAAATTTCTAATTAAGAGTTTTCTTTTGTGGGCAAAACCAGCTTTTATTAATTTAAAGAAGTTAATCTCAGATTCTTTTTTAGGGAAATTCTTTTTAGAAATGTTGGTGATGGAGATAATAGCGGAATCTACTTTGGGAGATGGACTAAATAGTTTTTTGGATACTTTTTTAATATATTTAACTTCCCCATAGGCTTTGACACTTAAAGATAGGATGCTTTCTTTTTTGTCTTTAGCAACAATCCTATCAGCGACTTCTTTTTGAACTAGTAAAACCATGGTTTTTGGTTGTTTTTCTTCTGATAGAAAATTTTTGATGATTAAACCGGTTATGTAGTATGGGATATTGGCAATTATTTTATAGTCCCCATTTATTTGATTGTTTTTAAAATCTAAAATGTCTTGGTGTTCTAAAACAAGTTGTCCACTTTTTATTTCTTTCTCAAATTTTTCTTTTAAAAAAACAAAAAGCTCATCGTCTTTCTCTATGGCTATAGTTTTTGCTCCCCATTCTAAAATCTTTTCAGTCAAAGATCCTTTTCCTGGGCCAATCTCTAAAATAGTCTCATCTTTTTTAAGGCAAGCTGACTGGCACATTAAATTTAAAATCTCTTTAGATTTTAAAAAATTTTGGCCCATTGATTTTTTAGCGCGATGAATCATTTTTATATTTTAACATTAATCTAAATAAACAACCCTACCTCTTTTTGAATAAAAAGATTGTTCGAAATCAATTAGTTCTTCTGGAATATCGTAAATAAATTCACTTGGGGTGTTAACCTGTTTACTTCCAAAAATTGTTCTTATCGTAGCATAGCTTAAAAATAGTCTTTCTTTGGCTCTGGTGATTGCAACATAAAATAGTCTTCTTTCCTCTTCGCTATCTTCTCTTTCGTCGTCTTTACTATATGGAAACAACCCTTGCTCTAATCCGCTGATAAAAACATTTTTAAATTCCAATCCTTTGGTAGCGTGAACAGTCATTAGTCTGACCCCAAAATCTTTTTGAGCTAAAGAATCTTGTTCAGAAAAAAGTGAAGCATCTTCAATTAATTTTTCTAGTCCATCTTCTTCGTTATCATATTTTATAGCCAAGGTCACCAACTCTTTTATGTTTTCTAGTTTTTCTAAATCATCACTTCCCCCCATACTTAGACTATCTTTTATTCCACTTCTATCCATAATGAATTTTATAATTTCACTAGGCTTGTGATCCAAACAAAAAGATTCTATATCATCTAATATTTTGTAGAAATCATTAACTTTAATCATTGTCTTTGCTGGTATCTCTTTTGTCTGACCAGAAAAAAGTTTAGCAATTGTTGTTTTGCCAATACCCCTCGTTGGATTATTTATGATTCTTTTAATATCAGACAGGCTCTCTTTATTTAAAGAAGCTCTTAAATAGGCTAAAATATCTTTTACCTCTTTTCGATCAAAAAATTTAACCCCTAGAACTTGGTATGGAATTCCTTTTTTCAATAATGATTCTTCCAGAACTCTTGATTGGAAGTTTGCTCTATATAGAATGGCTATGTCTTTTGGATCAGAACCATCATTAATTAAATTCTCAATTTTTTCTGCTATATAATTAGCCTCGGTTTGTTCGTCGTAAGCTTCGCATATATTAATTTTTTGTCCATCTTGGTTTTCGGTGAATAGGTTTTTAGGAACCCGGTATATGTTTTTTTCTATTACTTTATTGGCGGCGGTAATAATATTTTTTGTTGAACGATAGTTTTGTTCTAGGGTTACAATTTTAGTTTCAGGATAATCTTTTTCAAAAGAGAACATGTTTTTAATATTAGCCCCTCGCCAGCTGTATATGTTTTGATCTGTGTCTCCAACAACACAGATGTTCTTATTCTCTCCAGTTAAAAGTTTGGCCATCTCATATTGGACCTGGTTGGTGTCTTGATATTCATCTATGTGTAGATATTGCCACTTTTGTTGGTAGAAGAGACGAATACTGCTATTTTCTTTTAAAATGTTTGTTGCTTTGATCAAAAGATCATCAAAGTCTAAAGCTTTTTCTTTTTTTAATTCTTCCTCATAGTCTTTCCAAATGGTAGCAATCATTTTTTGGAAATAACTTTGAGCTTGCTTGGCATAATCCTCGGGAGAGATAAAATCACCTTTGTTTTTTGAAATGATTGATCTTATCTTTCTTGGTTCCTGTGTTTTTGGATCTATGTCATGTGTTTTCATGACTTCTTTGATTATAGAGAGAGAATCATCTTCATCTAGAATAGAAAAATGTTTGGGCAGACCAATAACTTCACTATTGTCTTTAATTATTTTTACCCCAAGTGAGTGGAAAGTAGAAACATATGGAGTATTTGAAAAATTACCAAAGTTATCTACTATTGTTTTATTCCCATGTTCTCTTTCTTCTAGGAGATCAAAAACTCTTTGTCTCATTTCTTTAGCAGCTTTGTTGGTAAAAGTAACGGCTAGAATATTTTCTGGGTTAACTCCTTGGTGGATTAAGTGAATTATTCGATGGGTAATGGTTTTTGTTTTTCCAGCTCCCGCTCCGGCAACAATCAAAAGAGGTCCGTTTGTTGTTAAAACGGCCTCTTTTTGTTTTTCATTTAGAGATTCAAGGTATAGCACAGGACTATTATATCATTATTGGTTTTCTTCTTCACCCTCTTCGCTCGCAACATTTTCTGCTTCTTCCATTAAAATCTTTTCTAGTTCAGCACTTGTCTCATTTTCTTTTTCTTCCAATTCTTTTAATTCTTCGTCTATAAATTTTTCATCCGAATCTACTTCTTTTTTAATCTCATCAAGACTCTCATTAAAAGACCTAGATTCTTCGTCTAACTTATCACCAACTTCAATTGATTTTTTTAGAAGATCTTCTAACTCTAAATCTAATTCTTCTTCACTTTGATTGTTGTTTGTATTCATATTTATTTAAAATTATTTATAACTTTATCTATTAGGTCTTTATCTATTTTTTCAATTTTATAGTATAGAGTAATGACTTTCTTGAGGTTTTCTTTTGTCATTTTTGTATTTTCGGATAATTTCGTTACCTTTAATATATTTTCTTTGTCTACTTTTAACAAGTCCTCATACTTTTTCAGTCCTTTTTTCTTTTCTATGTAGTTATTAAATTTAATTATCCAAGCATCAAAAGTCTCTACCCCCTCTTTTTGCTCATTTTGTTCTACTTTTGTTACAACTTCAGGTTCCTCTTCGTCTGCTTTTTTTTCTTCTTCCGTTTCAACATATTCACCTCTTATATATGACCTCACCTCCTCTCTTTCTGTGTGTTCTTTTGGCTCGGTTCTTTTTGGTATTTCAAAATCAACCGGACGATTGTCTTTTACTCTTACAAATTGATTTTTTCTGTTTCTAAATGGTTCTGCTTTTTTACTTTGTTTTGCTATCTGGGATTCAACTTCTTCTCTTCGTATTTTGTTTTCCATGGTCATTGAGTATATTCTTGAGCGATGCATTTCTATTTGTTTGTCTATCTCTTTAAAAATGCTATCTCTTAGGGCTGCTTTTTCTGTGTAACCAAAAGCTTCGTATTTTTCTATTAATTTATTTTTTGTATTTTCTAGGTCTCCTATGTAGTCTTCTATTTCACCCATTTTTATTTCATTACCTAGACAAATTAACTCCACTTTGTCTTTTTTGGTCTCAAGTCTTTTCAATCTAGCATCTATTGGTCCAAGTTTTTCATTGTAGTAGGCTATCATTCTTTCAGCACAAGCATCTCTTTTGTTGGCAGAAATATTTTTTTCATTTTCTTTTTCTTCTATTTTACTTTGAAGTTTGTCTTTTTTGTATCTTAACTCGGCCTGTTCTTTTTCCATCCTTTTTTTGTCTTTAATCATATCTTTTGATACAAACCCTTCTGCTCGAATCATTCCTATAGCCTCGTCCTTTATTTTTTGGGTATCTTCCAAAAAGGCATCTCTTTGGTCAAGAGAATGGTATTCATTAGACAATCGCGCTTGTCTTCTTTCTTTTTTATCTACCCTACCTTGGTTGTATGCGATTTCTAATTTAGCTACCAAGCGATTGGTTGCTGGCATTTTTCTTAGTCCGCTATACATTGAGTTCATTATTCCCTTAGCTTTGGCAGACATTCTTTCCCAGAAGACCATGTTCTTGGGGTCTATTGAAGGAATGGCCTTTTCAAATTCGGAATTATCAAAAGTCTCTGGTCCTTTCTTTTTAGTTGCATCTTTTTTTTCCATGTTTTTATGATGATTAATTTTAATTAATAATATTTTTTTAGATAAATTATATTTATATATAATAATATCATTTAAAGTATAAAAAACAAACCCTCGCCTTATTTTAAGCGAGGGTTGTTTAAAGATCTCTCTAACTTATTTCAAAGGAATTTGGGGTCCACGAAACGTGGATTTTTTTACCATAATTTGAGATCATGGCCTCCTCGATAAGTTTGTTTTGCTCCCTCCGTTCCTTCTCCTGTGCTCTGGTGTTGCGGGTTGCGTATCTCAGCCAAATAAAGCCTATAGCAAAGATGGCAATAAGGATGCTGGGGATTACCCAGACCCACCAGGAAACAGATGTCCCCTTCTCGTTTTTATACGACGACGAGATTGTTGCCGTTATGTTGCTACGAGCGGAGAACGAAGGAGAAATTTCTTTCCCCCCGATTCTTACAACCTCTCCAGGGTAAATTATGACCACCCACTTCCCAATGGATTTGTTGTAATCTAATCTGCCGATTAGGTGGGGGTTTTCACGGAGAATTTCCCCCCATCTGTACCCCACTCCAAACACTTCTTGTGAGTATTCCGAGATGGTATCTCCAGGTTTTACCCTTTTTAAAATGAAACCATCCCGCCCAGTGTATTCGGCGGTTTCGGTCTTTTCCAAAGAAGAATAGCTCGAAAATGAACCGGATTCATAAGATTGGCAGGAGATAATGGCCATAACGGCTAACAAGGCAACGATAATCTTTTTCATGAGATTTTATTTTAAATGTGAGTATTCAGCTTGAGGAAAATAGTTGATCCTCTGATTCCTTCATATAGTATCATGTTTAACATATTTTGTCAAGGATTTTTATGGTACATTCAACCTCGAAGTGCAACACTTTCGTTAAATACTTCTAATGGCATTCTCCATCCAAGTCTCTTTCTAGGGCGGTTGTTAAGTGCCCATTCCACAGCTTG
>CAZQUJ010000013.1:0-14326 GCA_964596605.1 uncultured Candidatus Saccharibacteria bacterium
TATTCATTACTTTTATCCACCCAAAAAAATAAATTCTATGATGATGTTAATAGAATTTGAGGGGGTAGAAGGAATATTGCAGTGGGAAAAAGAATTAGACGAAAGAGGATTAACGGCTTTGATAAAAGTTCAAGATAATGTTTTGGAAGAAAATAAAGAAGTTTTTGAAAGATTATCAGAAAAAGGATATGAAATAGCTGGAGGATATGATCAAGCTCCATTTTGGGATATGCCATATGAAGATCAATTTAATCTTCTTAAGAAATCAAAAGAATTAGTTGAATCAATTAGTCATAAACCAATGAGAGTTTTTGGTAGTCGATATTTTGCTTATGATGAGAACACTTTAAAAGCTGCAGACAAATTGGGAATACAATATATTTTAGCTAGAGGAACAAAAGATGTTGAATCTGTTGTATATAAACCAAATGAATATAATGTTAAAATTATTTCTGTTACAAACGTAGATGTAGGGGAACCTATGGGTAGGGGTTCTTTATGTGACTACAGCTTGTGGGCTAGAGGTGCAGAGCCAGAAGATTTTTGGCAAATGATAGAGCAAAGCATTGCCAAAAAACCAAAAAATATGATTCTAGTTTCTCATACGTATCTAGGAGGCACCCGTTTGTTGTGGTGGCAGGAATATATTAAAGCATTAAATTTGCCAAACTTAAGCTGGAGGGGTTTTGATGATTGGATTGCCGATCAAGAAGTAAAATATTTAGGTAATGAAGATATTCCAGTAAATAGGGAAGTTAAATATACATCCCCGAATCCGGTAAAACAAATAGAAGAATATGATGTTATTCCCGGATTGAAATGCCAAGGTGAAGAAGTAAATTCACAGGAAGAAGGTGGTGAGATGCTCTGTCAATAACTATATGTTAATGGTTGGTTTGTTTTATGCTATATTATTAATATAAATTATGGCTGCCGCTAAATTAAAATTTAATAAATATTGGATACTAGTAGCCGTTGGAATTATGGCTAATGTTTTTATCTTTTCTTTCTTTTCTAAACAGTTAGAAAAGAAAGTTTTTGATGATATTATTTCTCAGGCAGAAGAAATAGATACAGAAGATTTAATTAATGAGCTAAAGTAAAAGCATAAATTTTTTCAGCCCCATTTTCTTCTAAAACTTTCATGGCTTCTTTAATGGTACCTCCGGTTGTTACTACATCATCTATAATAATTATAGTTTTGCCTGCGATTTTTTCTGTATTTTTAACTTCAAAAACTCCTTGTATATTCTTTAATCTTAATTCTCTATCTTTTGTCTTAGCTTGAGATTGGGTATTTTTAATTTTGAGCAGTACATTCTTTTCAAGACAAAATATATTTGGATTGGTATTAGAACAAAATCCTCTAGCGATATAATCAGATTGATTGTAGCCTCTTTTCCATTTCTTTTTTCTAGATAGTGGTATGGGTATTACCAAAACAGGCTTTTCCTCTGCGATTAAGGTCAATTTTTGCTTAAAACTATTAAACATAAATTGACCTAGCTCTTCTGCTAGGTCATATTTGTAATAATATTTTAATTGCCAAATAGCTTTTCTTATAACGGGGTCCCTATAGTCAAATAAAGCAGAAATGTTTTTTGTTAGATCTTGGTTAGATTTTTTAATCTTTTCCAAACATGAAGGACAAAGATGATACCCATCTTTCTTACAATTGAGACATTTTTGAGGGTAAAGTAAGTTTTTTAGAATTTTTATAGTTTCATTTAGAATTTTTTTGATTTTCACATATTCATTTTACTATAAATATGTTACAATTAATATGCATAAGAAGAACAAAGCATGGATAATTCATTAAAAAAAATAATCAAAGATGGCCTAGCTAGTCTTAAGATCTCTTTCGGTTCCAAAGGAGATAAAAGTCAGGCTCTTGGTGTTGATATTGGTTCTTCTTCTATTAAAATAGTTCAACTAAAGAAAAAAGGTGAAAGAGCAGTACTGGAAACTTATGGTGTTATTTCTCTTGGACCTTATGGTGGAACAAGTGTTGGAGCTTTGACGAGCTTAAAAACAGAAGATATTTCGAGAGCTTTAACAGATGTCATGAAAGAATCTAACGTGACTACAAAGTTTTCTACTTTGTCTATTCCTTCATTATCTAGTTTGATTTTCTTGGTCTCTCTACCTGGAAATGTAAAAGAATCAGATTTAAAAAATATAATTCCAATAGAAGCTCGAAAATATATTCCAGTTTCTATTTCTGAAGTTACCTTAGATTGGTTTGTTATTCCAGATGAAGGTGACCTGTTAGAAGAGGGGGAAAGCAGTTCCAGGAGAAATAAAGAAGTTTTGGTAGTGGCAATACACAATGAAACATTGGCTCAATACAGAGAGATACTTAAGCAAACAAAATTGGAAAGCAATGCTTTTGAGATGGAAATATTTAGTAATATTAGATCAACTTTTAATAATGAGATATCCCCATTTTTGATTTTAGACTTTGGGGCTTCAAAAACAAAGGTTTCAATAGTTGAATCTGGGGTTGTTAGAGTTTTTCATGTGGTTAACCGAGGATCACATGATATAAGCAGGAATATTTCTCAGGCCTTGAGTATTACATTTGAAGAGGCAGAAAAATTAAAGAGAATGGTAGGATTAGATGCTAGTGTAAATCCAGATGTGGAAAAAATTATTCGCCTAGCGGTCAATTATATCTTTACTGACATTAATAGTATTGTCTTTGCTTATCAGAAGAAGTATAATAAAAGTATAAGTAAAGTATTTTTATCAGGTGGTGGTTCATTACTAAAGGGGTTATTGGAAGCAGCCAAAGATAATTTCAGAATAGATGTTTTTTATAGTAATCCTTTTTCTAAAACTGAAGCCCCAGCTTTCCTTGAGCCTGTTTTGGAACATAGTGGTCCAGAATTTGCTGTCGCAGTAGGGTTAGCTTTGCGACAATTATCTTAAAGTTATTATGGAAAATTCATTTCAAACATCTTTCATCCCTAAAAAACCAATTGTCCCTACAAAAACTAAGGGGAAAAAGACCAAAAGCTTGTTCTTGTTGATAACAACTACTCTTTTAATTATTTCTGGAGTAGCCGCTGGAGCTTTGTATATATATAAGAGTCAATTGGTTGAATCTAGAACTTCTAAATCAAATTCTTTGTCTACTATCAGAAGCAATTTTGAAGAAAATACTATAGAGGAATTAGCTCTTTATAACAAAAGAATGGAAGCAGCTAAAGTTGTTTTAAAGAACCATGTTGTTCTATCCCCTCTATTTAGTCTTCTTTCAGAAATAACTATTCCAGAGGTTCAATATAATAGTTTTAAACATGAGTCTGAGGATGATACTCTAACGGTTAAACTAGAAGGTTTAGCCTTAGATTATAGATCTATAGCTCTTCAAGCCAATATGTTTAATGATTCACGAAATGCTTATTTTAAAAATATTCTATTTTCAAATCTAAACAAGGATACTAATAATAATGTTAAATTTAATTTAGAGTTTGAAGTTGACCCCTCTCTTATTTCTTATGAAAACAATGGATTGGTTATGTTTGAAAAAAACGAAGAATCAGTAGAAACTGATACTGCTAAAGAAATTGTGCCAGAAGAAGATAAATTACCAGATAATTTAACCGAAGACGAATAGAAATATGAAAAATATTTATTCAATAATTTTTATAGTCATAACTGGAGTAGTCTTCTTTTTGGCCATAGATCCATTTTACAAAGAAGTCAAATCTATTAAAGAAGATGTTTCAACCTATGATGAAGCATTAACAAACTCTACTGAACTTCAAAAATCAAGAGATAATTTAATTTCTATTTTTAATAATATTAAAAAAGAAGACATGGAGAGATTAAATCATTTCTTGCCAGATAATATAGGTAACATTGAGTTAATATTGGAGATAGAAAAGATTGCCAATTTACACGGTATGCCAATAGGGAATATAGAGTTTGATTCTAGATTATTAGACCCCACCAGTAATGCAAATGTAGCTCAAAAAAATCCCGGAGAATACCTTCCTTATGGTGTTTTTCCAATGAAGTTTACCGTTACAGGAAAATATGAATCATTCTTGTCTTTTCTTAAAGATTTAGAACAAAATTTAAGAGTGGTAGATGTTAAGTCTATAGACTTTAAAGTTCCTAATTCTATAGTTTCATCTAGCGGAAAAGTTACAGATACAGATATTTATGATTATTCTTTAGAAATACAAACTTATTGGCTTAAATAAATATGAAAAAGAGTAAAAAATTTATAATAATATTCATCATAGTTTTGATAGCTTTAGTTATCGGACTTTTGGGACAAAGAAAAACCAAGGTAGAAAATACCGCTATGGGTAGTTCTTTAGAAAGTGTTGCGGGAAATATTTTTGGTGGAACTACTTCCAATCTTAAAAATCAAATATATTCAGAAATTTCTTTCATTTCAACCCTATCTTCTGTTAAAAACTTAAAAGTTGATACTTCAATTTTTTCTAATGTTCTTTTCAGCAAATTAAAAGATAACTCAGTTAAAATAGAATCAGTTGAACCAGGAAGACCTAATCCTTTTGCTCCAATTAATTCAAATCAAAGTAAGGATCCAACTATTCCAAAAGTTATAACAACAACCCCAACTTTGATTACAGACAGATCGGTAGTCTTAAATGGTCAGGTTAATCTAAGTTTAACTGATAAGGTCACGGATATATATTTTGAGTATGGACCATCAGAGAATTTAGGAAAGGTAACTCCAAGTGTTAGTCAGTCATTGGTTGGAACTTTTGTAAAAAGTGTTACCGGACTATTTCCAAGAACAGCATATTTCTTTAAGGCTTGTGCAAGGATAAATCAGGTTGTTGTTTGTGGAGAAATAGTTCCATTTACAACGAATTAATTAAATATGACATTAATAGAGGAACTTATAAAAAACAGAGTTCTTGATGCTAATCAAGCAATCAAGGCAGTTAAACTAGCGGAAGATCAATATGAGGGAAATTTAGACCAAGCTCTGCTAGATATGAAGATAGACGAAGATAAGATTTTGGAAGTAAAATCTAAAGTTTTTGGAGTGCCAATAAAAAAAATAGATCCTAAAAATGTTCCAACGTCTGTCTTGAAAATGATTCCGATAGAAGCGGCAAGAAACTATCAGTTTGTTCCTTTTAATTTATCTGACTCTTTTCTAGAGGTTGGTATTATTAATCCAGAAAATGTTAAAGCGGTAGATGCCCTAACATTTATTACCGCTAAATTAAATAAACCATTTAGACTGTTTTTGATTTCTTTTTCATCATACAAAAAATTAATTGAAATGTATGATGGGAATTATAACCCCGAAGTTGAACAAGCCCTAAGTGAATTGGATAAAGAGATAGCCAATGTGTCTGAAGATGGGGTTGTTATAGAGAAAAATAAAAAAGAATCAGATAAATTAAAACCTGGGGAAGAAGAAAAAATAGTTGAAGATGCTCCAATCATTAAAATTGTTGCAGTTATTTTAAGAAGTGCCGTAGAGAGTTTGGCATCAGATATACATATAGAGAATACTGGAGATAAGGTTAGAGTTCGTTTTAGGATAGATGGAACTTTGCATACTTCTCTTATTCTTCCTCTTGGTGTATACAACGGAGTTATCGCTCGTATTAAAATTCTATCCAAATTAAGACTTGATGAAAAAAGAAAACCACAGGATGGAGGTTTTTCGGCTAAAATAAATAACAGTAAAATAGATTTTCGTGTCTCTTCTATGCCTGCATATTATGGAGAGAAGATAGTTATGCGTATACTTGATTCTGAAAAAGGTTTGTATGCTTTGGATGATATGGGTATATCAAAACAAAATCTAGAATTGATTAGAAAATGTCTAAATGCCCCTTATGGTTTGATTTTAATGACCGGTCCGACAGGTTCAGGAAAAACTTCAACCCTCTATTCCATGTTAACGGAAATAAGTAAGGAGGATAAGAATATTGTTTCACTTGAAGACCCGGTTGAATACAAGGTGGCAGGAGTTAACCAGTCACAAATAGCACCAGAAATAGGTTATACTTTTGCAACTGGACTTCGCTCAATCTTAAGACAAGATCCAAATATTATTCTAGTCGGAGAGATTCGTGATAAAGAAACAGCTGAATTGGCTATTCAGGCAGCCCTAACTGGTCACCTTGTTTTATCAACTCTCCATACTAACAGTGCGGTTGGTGCAATTCCTCGTCTAATAGATATGGGAATAGATCCATATCTAATCGCTCCTACATTAAAACTTTGCATGGCTCAGAGATTGGCTAAAACTATACATCCTAAGGGAAAACACATGATTCCAATGGATGAATCCATAAAAGAAATGATAAATCATCAGTTTGCTGATTTGCCAAAAGAATATCAAGAAAAACTAGAGATTAAAGATGTAATTTATGAAGCTGTTCCTTGTGAGGGAAGTGCTACTGGACTAAAAGGAAGAATTGCAGTGTTCGAAATGTTTGAAGTGGATAAACAAATGCAGGAAGTAATATTAAAACATCCACAGGAACAGGAGATTTATAAATTAGCCAGATCAAAAGGAATGTTGACCTTAAGAGAAGATGCCATCCTTAAATGTGTTAGAGGAGATATCCCTCTCAAAGAGGTATACAATTTCTAGTTTATTAGATATAATCAAAATAATAATATGAATTATCAAGGATTAACAGAAGAATTGTTGGAAAATTTAATAGCCCAAGATGGGTCTGATTTGCACATTGGTGAAAATAGACAGCCTGCAATTAGAGTTAATGGACAACTTGTCTTTTTGGTTAATTACAAACCGTTTGATCAATCCATCGTTTTAGGAATACTCAGTTCGTTAATTGATAAAGAAAAGATAGAAAAGTTAAAAATGGAGAGATCGGTTGATTTTTCTAGCAGTTTGAAAGATAACCAAATACAATTAAGAGGTAACGCTTTCTATCAAAGAGGTCAATTATGTATAGCTATTAGATTAATTTCTAAACCAAAAACTATAGAAGAATTAAGATTGCCTAGTGTTTTAAAAGATTTCACAAGAAAAAAACAAGGTTTCTTTTTAGTTGTAGGACCTGTTGGGCAAGGTAAATCAACAACTCTGGCAGCTATGATAAATAATATTAACCAAGAATCTTCTCAGCATATTTTAACAGTTGAAGATCCAGTTGAGATATTGTATACACCTGATAAATCAATAATAAATCAAAGAGAAATAGGAAGTGATGCTCCAGATTTCTCTAAAGCCTTAAAAGCTGCCTTTAGAGAAGATGTTAATGTTTTAATGATAGGGGAAATGAGAGATAGCGAAACTATGGCTGCTGCCGTTACTGCCGCTGAAACAGGACATCTCGTTTTTGCAACACTCCACACAAACAATGCTTCTCAATCAATTGATCGTATAATAGATTCATTCCCAGCTAGCCAACAAGGACAGATTCGTTTGCAATTAGCTTCTAGTTTGTTGGGAATCTTTTCACAGAGATTAATTCCTTGTATTTCAGGGGGAAGAGTTCCTGCTTATGAATTGTTGATAAACAACAAAGCAGTAGCCAATTTAATTAGAGAGGAAAGAGTTCATGAAATAGATACAATAATTGAAACATCATCACAAGAAGGAATGATTGATATGAATAGATGTTTAATTGATTTGGTTCAAAGGGGTGAAATAAGTATGGAAAGTGCTTATCAATATGCTATTAATCCTAAGGCCTTAGAGCAAATGTTTTAAACATGTTATTTAATTACGAAGCATTTACAAACACGGGGGAAAAAAAGACTGGATCAGTAGAAGCTAGTTCTAAAGATTTAGCAATTGCAGCAGTTCAACGCCGGGGTTTGATTGTTTCTACTATCTTGGAGTCAAAAGACAAAGCTCTCTTTAAAAAAGATTTATTTGAGAAGAAGAACATACCAATGAAGGACATAGTTACTATGTCTAGACAGATGTCTACTCTTTTTGAATCCCAGATTCCTGCCTTAAAAGCATTTATGCTTTTGTCGGAAAATACTGCTAATCGTAAGCTTTCTGGTATATTAGCTGAAGTAGCAGAAGATATTAAATCCGGAACTTATATCTCAGTAGCTTTGGCAAAACACAAAGAAGCTTTTTCTGAGTTTTACGTCAATATGATTAAGTCTGGAGAGGAGTCAGGAAGATTGACTCAAACATTTTCGTATCTTGCTGATTATTTGGATCGTCAATATCAATTAACCTCAAAGACAAAAAATGCCTTGATCTATCCTAGTTTCGTTATTGGAGTTTTCTTCATTGTTATGATTTTGATGTTTACCTTTATTGTTCCAAAGTTGGCTGATATTATAGCTGAATCTGAAACAGAAGTGCCATTCTTTACTAAAATAATTATGAAAATTAGTGAACTCTTTGTTAATTATGGTCTATATTTGCTCTTTGCTGTGATTGCCTTAGTTATCGTTTTAGTAAGGTATGCAAGGACAGAAAACGGAAAACTATATTTTGATAAATTAAAAATTACTTTTCCAGTTATTAAAAATATATATCAAAAACTTTATCTTTCTAGAATGGCAGATAACTTGGATACAATGTTGGCTTCTAGTATTCCAATAGTTAGAGCTATAGAATTAACAAGCTCGGTTGTTGGAAATAGGATTTATCAAGATGTTCTTAAGGAAATAACAGAGTCTGTAAAAAGTGGTAATTCTTTATCCATAGCTTTTTCTTCTCATAACGAAATTCCTACCATTATGTCTGGTATGATTAAGGTAGGGGAAGAAACAGGATCCTTAGGTAATATTCTAAAAACTCTTGGTCGTTTTTATGGACGAGAAGTTAATGAAGCTGTAGATACGATGGTTAGTTTGATTGAGCCGTTAATGATTATAATGTTAGGATTAGGGGTTGGAGTCCTTTTGGCTTCTGTTCTTATGCCTATTTACAATATTGCGGGTAGTATATCTTAGATATCCACAAGATAATTAGTAATTATTTGTGCAATTTAAAGTTGTTTGTGTTATTATATAGTCATAGATATATAAGGTCGGGTCTTATAAAAGACTATCAATAAAAAATATTAAATATGTATAAAAATAAAGGTTTTACTCTTATAGAATTGTTGGTGGTTATTGCCATCATTGGAATATTATCATCTGTTGTTTTGGCTTCTTTGAATAGTGCAAGACAGAAAGCTTCTGATTCTGCTATTCAAGCTGACTTGAACAATGCTAGGGCACAAGCAGAGTTGTTTTATAATAATCACAATAGTACTTATGATGGGGTTTGTGGTCTCACGTCACCTGCCGCTGAAGATTCTATTATAAAAATGTTAGACAAGGCGAAGGCTGCTTTTTCTAGTGATTCAGGAGCAGCAGGTACAAATTGGAATTGTTTTGGTGATGGAGATGGTTGGATGGCTTGGGTAAAATTGAAAACAAATAGCAATACAGCTTGGTGTGTAGATGGAAAGGGTCAGTCTCAAAAGATTAATGTTGAGACTGATGTACCAGACGCTGATGCTATAGAGTGTCCACAAGCTTACGTTGCTTCATAAAATTTTGTTTTCTCAAAAAACACCACTTATACCCTTGTGGTGTTTTTGTTTGCATGATACTATTTAAATAGTATAGTCTTGTTTAATTTTATATATTTATAATTATGAAAACAAATAAAAATAAAGGGTTTACTCTAGTTGAGTTATTAATTGTTATAGCCATAATAGGAATTTTGTCTGCTGTCGTTATTTCTGCTTTGGGATCAGCCAGAAATAATAGCAAAGAAAAATCTGCTATAGCTCAGATGAACCAAGCCCGCAATCAAGCTGAAATATACTATAATAGTCATGGCAGTTATGAAAATCTTTGTAATGTTACCACCATGAGTGATACAGACGTAGGAATGCAGCCTTATATTTATAAAGCCCTAAAAGCTATTGGCGCTGATAATCCAGAAAGTTATTATGAAGTATTAGAGGTTACGATATCAGGACCAAGAGAATCCCCTGAAGGCGGTACTAAGGCAAGGTGTCACAATACTACATCTGATAACTTCTTTAATCCACGTTGGGCAGCTCAAATTCCTTTATTAAGGACAGGTAGTGGTGGCAAACAACTTTTCTACTGTATAGACTCAACAGGGGCAGCTGTTGAGACTACTAAAGATTTAATTAATAGTGATGCTACTGGATTTTTAGGTTGCATTCAAGAAGATTAAACTTTTAGAAAAATATTATTAATGATATAATTAGTGCATGGAAAACCTTGCACTAATTTTATTTTTTGTTTTTGGAACAATAGTAGGAAGCTTTTTAAACGTTGTTATTTATCGCTTTAAAACTGGTAAGAAATTTACTCGTGGCAGGTCTATTTGTATGACTTGTGGTAAAAAGCTAAGATGGTTTGAGCTTATTCCAGTTATTAGTTTTTTGATTCAAGGTGGTAAATGTCGTCGTTGCCGTAGTCGAATATCGTTTCAGTATCCTTTAGTAGAAATTGGAACTGGTTTACTTTTTGTTTTGGTGGTTTATAAATTCTTACCATATCTTTATTTTTCTTTCTGGTCTTCTTTTTTGCTTGTAGTATTACATTTAATCATTTTTTGTTTGTTGGTTTTAATTTTAGTTTATGATGTAAAACATAAAACTATACCAAATAATTTTGTTTATCCTTTTATCATAATTTCTTTTATTTCCCTCTTTATTAATTTCTACCCAATCGGTCCATTTTTAGTTTTTCCTTCAATTGCTAATTTGTTATCTGGCCCCATATTAGCTTTGCCTTTTGTTTTGCTTTGGTATTTTTCCAGGGGGCGTTTAATGGGGTTAGGGGATGGTAAATTAATTTTAGGTATAGGGTGGTTTTTGGGTTTGTCGTCTGGACTCTTTTCTTTAATCTTGGGTTTTTGGATTGGAGCTTTTACTAGTTTACTTCTGATGCTTTTTTCAAAGAAGTTATTGGGTTTCAGAAAAAGAAGAATAGACATGAAGACAGAGGTTCCACTAGCTCCGTTTTTGATCTTGAGTTTGATAATAACTTTTATTTTCAGTTTTGATATAGGTTCCTTTAGTAGATTATTTGGTTAAAATGTTTAAAGGATTCAAAAAAAACAGAGGAATGACCATTGTTGAATTGCTTGTGGCAATAGTTATATTTGCTGTTATAAGCGGTGTGGTTTTATTTAATTATGGAGATTTTAATTCTTCCTTAACAATTCAAAATTTAGCTGATGATATAGCTCTAACAATTAGAAGGGCTCAGAGCTATGCTATTGGAGTCAGAGGAAGCTCAGGAGCTTTTGACTTGGGTTATGGGGTTCATTTTAGAGTATTTGAATATGATCCAGTTTCTCCTGACGAACTTTATTCTGGATCTAATAAATCTTTTGTCTTATTTCAGGGGTTACATGAACCAAAATACAGAATAGTAGGAGATAACAATTGCGGAGAAGGAACTAATTGTTTGGAGATGCTCTATATTAGAAGTTCAGATTATGTAGAAGAGATTCTAGTTAGACCATCTTCCATAGATGAAGATGTTTCTTTGGGTGAAGGCAAGACACTAGACATATATTTTGAAAGACCAAATCCAGAACCAAAAATGTGTATAAGTGACATGAGGCCAGATTCGCCTTGTGAATATATACAAGAATCCTTTTTAACTTCTTCTGATATACAAGAAGCTAAAATTGTTATTTCTAACTTAAAAGATCCAACAAATAAAAAAGTCATATCCATATTTAATTCTGGACAAATAAGTGTTTCAAATTATGAAGAACAAGAAAATTAAAAACAACAAAACAAGAGGATTTACATTAGTTGAATTAATGGTTTCAACTTCTATTTTTGCTATAATTATGCTTGCTTCAATTGGTTCCCTTTTTACTTTACTTGGGGCTTCAAGAAATTCAAGAGCGACACAAACAGCTCTTGATAATGTTAACTTTGCCTTAGAAAGTATGACTAGATCTATTAGAATGGGAAGTAACTATATTTGTACGACTAGCGGTACTATTCCTTTGTTTATAGATGTATCTGTTTTGGGTGGAAGAGACTGTACAGGGGGAGGTACAGCAATCTCTTTTCTACCCCAATCGGAGGGCCAGAATCTAACAATATATAAAATAACATGTCCCAACAATTCTATAGATTTTTGTACTCTAGAAAGAGGAATATCTGGAAAATATGTTCAAGTTGTCTCAGACGCAGTAAACATAAAGGAATTGAATTTTTTTGTGAATGGAACAACAAATAGTGTTCCTAAAAAACAACCAAGTGTTTTTATTAAACTAAAAGGTGAAGTTAAAGTTAAAAATGAAACAGTTCCATTTAATATTCAAACTTTTATTACCCAACGCAACTATTAAATATGTTTAAAAATATAACAAAAACAAAAAAAAGAGATAATATTTTCAGTCGAGGTTTCACTTTAGTTGAAGCTATGTTTGCTATATTTATCTTAACTTTCGTTATTGTTGGATTGATGTCTGTCGTCTCAAGTAGTATATATTCCTCTAGGTATGCAGGGCAAGAAATAGTTGTAAATTTTTTAATGCAAGAGACAGCGGATAGGATAAGAAATGATAGGGATAATAGGGTTTTTTGGGGAGGAGAAACTTGGGATTCTTTTGTTTCTGGTTATGAAAATACATGTAAAGATGGTTGTGTTTTTAATATTGACCAAGAACTAGAATCATGTAACCCTAGCACTAACCCTAAAGAAGTAGATTGTGCCACTTTATATTTTAATGAGAATGATGAAGTCTTATATAGTCATGAGGGTTCAGTAAATACTGGTATTAAAAGATTTTTTAAAGTTTATGTAGTACCAGGATCTTTACCGGGTTATGAAGTCCAAAATCCATCGACAGGAGAGCCAGATATAATAGGAGATGAGTCTTATAAAGAATTAAAAATAGAAATAATTGTATATTGGTTGGGCAAAGAAAGAAAATTAGAGTTCTCGTTATTAGATTGGAGAGAAAAATAATGGATAAAACAAGAAAAAGATTAATAAAAAAAGAAGGTGGATATGCAATGCTTTTTACTGTTATTATAGTAAGCGCTATTTCTGTGATAACAGCTGGACTTTCTAATATAGTCTACAAACAATTAGTTTTATCTTCTTTAGCCAAGGATTCACAGATGGCTACAGTTTGGGCTGATACTGCTAATGAGTGCTCTATCTTTTTTGAGCAGGTGGTGGCTGAGAGATATTTAAAACAAGATAATCCTCCTGGAACATGGGAATGTGGTGGGATAGGATTAGAAATAGAGTGGAATGATACAAATTCAGATATTTATGATACAGGGGTATATAGTTACTCGTTGAATCCTTTAGATGAGGAAGGAAACTCAGATCCTTGTTTCTCTTTTAATGTGGCATCTACCCAAGAAGCAACAACCTCTAAAAATGTAACAATAGAATCTAGGGGGTATAACATATGTGATAAAAGTAAGATAAGGACAGTGGAAAGATCTTATCAAATCACTTATACTAGTATGTATGGACCGCAGCAAAATTAAAGAAATAAAAGATAGAATAACTAAACTTCAGCATAAAGTATCAGAACTCCAAACAGAATACCATGTATATGATAATGCATCAGTTCCGGATGAAGTTTATGATTCTCTCCTCAGGCAATTAAGAGATTTAGAAAATAAATATCCGGATATAGTCAACGAAATAAATTCTCCGATAGAAAGATTAGGTGGGAAACCCCTTGATTCATTTAAAAAAGTTAAACATTTAACTAGAATGACTGGTTTTAATGATGTTTTTTCTTTTGATGAAATAAAAGACTGGGAAAATAGAATTTCTAAATTAACAAATCAAAAACTATCATATTTTTGCGAGCTTAAATTAGATGGGTTGTCTACTTCATTGATATATAGAAATGGTAATTTAGTTCAAGGTGCTACTCGTGGAGATGGTTTAATTGGGGAAGATGTGAGTCAAAATGTAAGAATGATACTAGATATTCCTCTTCAGCTAAAAGGTCCTGTACCAGATTTTTTAGAGGTTCGAGGTGAAGTCGTAATGTCTAAAAAGGTTTTTGAAACCTTAAACAAAAAACAAAAAGAATTAGGTAAAACTGTTTTTGCTAACACTAGAAATGCTGCAGCTGGGAGTTTAAGACAATTAGACCCAAATGTAGTTAAAGAGAGAAATCTTAATTTTTTTGCTTGGGATCTAGTTTTAAACGAAGAAGATGAAAAAAGATTAGGTTTTAAAAATCACTCAGAAAAACATGAATATTTAAAGAGTTTAGGATTTAAAACATCTCTTCGTGAAGAAAAGGCCAAGAATCTAGACGAAGTTTTTAATTTTTTAAGAGAAATAGAAAAAATTAGGCAAAAATTGTATGTTGGTTCAGACGGAGCTGTTATTT
>CAZQUJ010000014.1:0-12589 GCA_964596605.1 uncultured Candidatus Saccharibacteria bacterium
TAAAAAAATGAACATTCTTTAAAATTCCATCTCTAAATTCTGTATCCTCTCCCCAACTCAAGTTGTATATTGTTGGAATAGTACTCGTCCAAGAGATAACAGCACTAGTGTAGCTAGGAACAATTTTTAAATTCATAAAAATTTCTTCCTCTTTGAGTGGCATTGATCCTCCGATTCCTCCCTCCCTCTCAGGCTTGCAATCATTTGGACAATTTAAAAAATTTTCAAGAGGTGGTTCACATCTTCCATTGTCATTACAACCGACAATTTCTAGAGTAACTCCCATGCCATCTGTCCCTTCGAGAGCCAAAGAAAATAACGGCCAGAAAATCCAAGCCGTTAAAAAAGGTATTAAAATAAAGGTTTTTTTCCTCATAATGACACAGCTGTAACTTCTATTATAACATTATATTCTCCTGCAGACTGGACATGATTTTCTCCTGTTTCTGCTCTAAAACGAGCAATTACAGAGCTTCCAGATGGATGATTAGAAGTTGATGAGACTGCGATAATTTTGGGAGTAGTTGAAAGTCCATCCCAACATTTTCCCGACGTCTCATTAAAGCCTGTACCACAAACAAAGTCGTTATCAAGATACAAAGGTGCCACATCAGTACCTTCAGGAGAAAATCCAAAATATGAAGTATCAGTTGGACTGATAAAATTGTAATCAGGAACAGAACCAGCCGGAGTATAGTCATCAAAGTGATCAAAGGCTGACTGCATGGCTGGAGAGGTTGTAGCATTTATTGATAGTTCATAACCAGAGGGGCTATCTGTTTTAACTAACCATGATAAAGTTCCCTCACTGGCTTGATAGCTTAAACCACCTATGGGGGTTAAAACCAAATCGTCTGGGTTTGATATTGATAGATAATTTTCTTGCATTTGCCAATAACCAGCATGCATGAAATAGTTATCACTATTAGATTCACCCGTAGCGATTTCTCCTAGTGTATCCTTAAGCCCATATTGAGAGCTTCCAGAATCCATTCCCCCTAAATTAACAGAATCACTTTGAATTTTGTATTTGGTGCTCCCCATGACTTCAGCGTCTATTAGGCTAAAAGGAATTGCTATTAATAGGGCTAGAAATAAACCCAATATTCCTTTTTGGGGATTTTGCTTCTTCATATTTTATGATTTTTTCTTTATCTCAAAACGAGTCAAGATATAGTAAACAAGAGAAACCAATATAATCAATCCAGCAAATATTGGAATGATTATCTTCCAAGGCAAAACCCAAAAGACTACTCGATCGGTATCATATTCATTACCATACCCTTTATACAAAGACAAATCAGCTGTATAACGTCCAAACAGGAAAGGAGAATCCTGCCAAATAACCTCTCGGTAGCGTATAGAGTCAGGAAGAACGAAATACGCATTAACAGGAACCTGACTTACTGTCTTCCCCACTAAATTATTAATTGAAATTTTTCCATAAGGAACAAGGTGAATATTACCAGTGTTTTGATATGCTATTTCAAAGCTTTCTGGAGCAGAACTGAAAATTTTCTTAAGAGGACCACTAATTTTAAAATCTTCCAATCTTCCCTCTTCTTTTCCTAGTCCATTAATCTTAACCAAAAAGAGAGAACCTATTCTAGAAATAATTGTTGTCTTGCCCCTAGCTCCATCTGGATCTGATTGATCTCCATCGGTCTCAGTCTCGCTGGAAACAATCAAAGCTCCATAATATCCTCTTGGTTCTGCGTCTAGTGGTATAGAAACTGTTACGGGGATTATAATCCTTTCCCCCATTTCTAGATCAAATTCAGATACTTCTGGAATGATAAGATTCTTTAATGAATATGGGCCATCTACATCACCCATTAAAACAACAGGTTGGTCCTGATCTTTTGTTCCAACAAGATCTTCAGTCGTTAACTTAAAATGGACCCGTCTGTTTATTCTATTAGTTACTATGACATTCTTAACTACAGCTTCTCCTCTATTTAAAAAAATCTCGGTTTTCCCCGGTTCTACTACAAAGTCATTTTGAGGCTCCATTTCTAGTTGTGTCTTTTGGTACGCTAAAACACAACTCGGCAACATAAAAGAACACAACAGAACTGCCAAAATTTTATAGATATTTTTATATAGTCTGAATTTTTCCATGTTTTCAATATTTCCTAATTAAAGGGTTGTAGCTGTTGCGGTAATGGTAGCTTCATAAGTACCTGATGGAGCATACACATTTTTCTGTTCAGCAGCAAAACAGATAGTAGTGGAAATTCCATCATTTGGAGTAACAGTACTACGAGTAGCTATAACCTTATCAGTCGTCTTAAAACCAACATATTTTTTAGTTGTTGATATAACTGGTGCAGTTCCACAATTTCCCGTTCCCCAAGAAGCTGCAACATCTGTTCCAATAGCTGAATAACCAAACTCAATCTTATTAGCATCAACAGACCACAATTCTGGAGTTCCTGAAGTAACTTCTGAATAGTCATCAAAATGTTCTGTTGGATTATTAATATGAACAAGTGCCGGACTAGAACTTGCTTTAACTGCAAGCTGATAGCCATCTACACTATTAGATTTAACCGTCCAAACAGATTGACCAATAGCGGTGTTAGAAGAGATACCAAGATGTGGATCCATAGTAACATCTAACCCATCTGTAATTGTTAATCCTGCGTCAACAACTAAAGTAACCTTGACTTGATCTGTTTCAGTTAGAACAGCAGAAGTTGGTTCTGCCCAAAAGTATACTTGCAAAATAAGTGCTAGTGATAGCACAATTAAAACTGATTTTTTAAATATTTTTAGATTCATTTTTTTTGCGAATTAAATTTTCAATACCTTAATTATGAATCAATGTAAAAAAAAAACAATATTAATTACTTAATAACTATGTGGATAAAAAGTGGATAGAAAAAGTCTCATAAAACAGGTTATTATTCCATCCTAGTTATTTTTTTTAAAAAATTTCCAAAATAAATAAAAGAAACAAAGAAAGAAAAAGAAAAGTAATGTATAAGCAAAAACATGTTTCCCTGTTTGGGTAAAGACTTCCCTAATATGCCCTATTAAAGACTGATGATCAATGAAAAAATCCCAACTATTAAATCTAGCAAAGCGACCAAGATACATTCCAAAACTAATTAACAAAATTATAAAAGTTGTAATAACAGAAGTTTTTATTTTAGAAAATTTTTCTAAAATTATTTTCTCAATTTGTTCAAGTGATAAACAAAAAGTTATGACTCCTAACAATGCAGTACTAAAGAGAAGAAAGGCATCAAACAAAACTGGGACAGCTCGTGTTTCTCCCAAGTGAATAATATCAGTCACTAGATATGGAGCATTGGGAATAAAAAGTAACCACAAGATTAAACAAACAATAAAAATTATTTTATTGGCAATTCCTCTTTTAGGTTGAGATAGAGCAATACTACTTAGAACAAGGGGAATAAAAGCAAGTAGTACATTCCATAAAAGATAAGAGAAAGAAAATGTATTCCAAACTATAGTCCTAAAGACTACAGGTAGAACAACTAAAATGGTAAGCGGAACAAGAAAAGAAGGGATTTCCATCTTAAAAACAGAAGGCCAATTTGTATTATTTTGGTATTTTTCCATTTTTTGATTATATCATTTTTAATAAATGGGAGACATATGAGAGTTGCACTCATGATAGCTCTTCCACAGAGAGCTGTGTTACTACTACACTAATGTCTCCATAATGCCCTTATTTTATAACACAAACAGAACCTCTTTTCAAGGTTCTGTTTATTTTCTTGATTTTTATTATGGAATAGGGCAAACTGTACCCTCCAGTTTTTTATCCAATTCTAATTTGTTACCAGCACTATCTACACAATAGTATTTACTAAAGACAGGCTCTTCATCTTGATAGTTAGAAGCTAAAGGAACAGCAAAAGCCCAACTTCCCGAAGAAGAATAGCAGTATCCATTGTTTTTTGTCTCAGACATAACTCCATTTAAAAGTTCTGAAATTAAACCAACAGAAGAACTTGCTTTCTTAACATGTCCTGTCGGAGAGAACAACGATCCAGAGACAGGGTTCATACAACTTCCATCAGTATTTGATTTGGTTCCGTAATTATTAATATCTTTTTTAAAGAGAGAAGCAAGTTCGATAAAGTAGTTAAGTTCTTTTTTAATTTTTTCTTTCTTCATCTCATTGAAATAATCCAAGAATAAAACAAAATCATTAGGGGTTTGTATATAGTTTGCTACTTCAAAATCATAATAGGTTGTTTTCCAAGAAACTGAAACTTTGTTATCTCCAATACTTTTATCCCCAAATCCCAATATCTTAGAAAGTGGAACACTAGCTGTTACACTATATTGATATATATTGTTATCCCCCTTCCCTACCCAAACATCAAAAAGACTAACGTCTAAAGAACTTAATATTTCTTTTAAGTACAATTGTTCTTCTTCGCTTAAATCTTGAGTTGTTTCGCCAGCAACTATCATCAAAAGATTTTTAACAGATTCTCTGTCTGTTGTAATTGAATAACGATATGTATTAATTCCTTTGATGTTCTCTTCCCCTTTTTCAACAACTTCAATATTTGTAACTAAGTTATTGTAGGCCAACAATACTTTTTCATTTATATATGAAGGAATGGATTTTGATAGAACTTTATATAAATTAATTTTTCTAGCAACTTTTTCTAGTTCTGGGCTTAGTAAAGAATAGAAAGAGCTTAATTCTTCTTGATTTATCTTCACAATTGAAGGTTTTATTATAAAATCTTTAACTATGTTTTCTAGGTTTGGAATAGTAACATATAAGTTTGTCCCGTCATCTTTAATATCCGTATTAATGTAATCATCAAAAACAGTACTCTTTATAGTGATAAAACTATCGGAAACAATACTACCACTATTCTTACTTACTGTTCCTATTGAGTTTATATTAATTGAATCTTTCTCTGGCGAAACAATTGCTTCACCTGACACCAAGCCTCTAGAAATATTAGCCAGTGAAGGAGAAATTACTTGAATATTGGTTTCTGATTTATATGAATTTAAAGAAGATAATCTGTTTGAATAATCCAAAAGCAATTCTTTTGGACTCTTTTTAATAAATGAGATACCAAGACTTTCTAAATTAATATTCAAATTAATCATGCCATTAGAGTATGCCCAGAAACCAGCTCCAATTAAAGACAAGAATAAAAGAACAAACAAAAGGGTCTTTACTCCTTTCTTTTTCTTCTTTGGTTTAATTGCATTTGGAGTAATGGCACTATTTTGATTAACCCTAGCTAGATCATCATGAAAAGATGAGAGCATGGCTACCTTTGATATGTTGTTTTTTACTGGCTCAGGACTAGGGATTGGACCAACGGAATCTACTCCTTTTTTGGGAATAAAGTTGGAACCCATTTCTTGCTTTTGCAATAAACCTGAAGGTTCTTTAGGGTTATCATTATATATATCTTTTGGATTTATTTCTGATTGAGGTTTTTCATCTTTTTTCAATAGACCTTCTTGGAATCTCTTAACCTCATCCATTCTATTTGAATTTTTATGAGCAATAGCTCCTTCTTCAGATCCTAAATATATACCATCTTCTACTACTTTAGCTGGGACAGTCATTGGTGTCCAAACTTTTTGAGTTTCTTTTCTGATGACTTCTGAAATAGGTTGATTGTTCTTTTCTTGTTCTGGAATTTTTGCCAAAGGAATTGTAATTCTTGAAACTTTAGATGTTACTTCAGTTTCTTGAGGTAGAACTTGAGAAATCTCTGGCGCCACAACTTCTGGAACAATATCTGATTTTATTTCTTGATTAGGTTTTGGTTGATTTAAGCCACTCGTCATTTGTCTGAAAAGATTTACCTCTTCATCTTCTTCTTTTTTAGGTTCTGTTGTTTTTAAAAATTCTGATATTTCTGTTTCTTCTTTTGCCGGTTCTTCTACAACTTTTTCTTCTTCAGTTTCTGTTTCTATCTTTTTTCCATTGATATCAAAAAATTCTACCCCTGGAATATTTATAGCATATGTACCCAATGGAGCTGATTTTCTTCCACCCTCTTTTATTGGTTCTGTAACAACCTCTGGTATTTTTTCTTTTTCTACTTCAGGAAAGATAAAATTATTTTCAGGAACAATAACTGGTTCTGTTTTTGCTTCTGGAACAATGGGTTCTTCTATTTTTACTTCAGGAATAATAGGTTCCTCTTTTACTTCTTCCACCTGGCCAATTTTACCAAGAGATCCTTCAGCCTTTACCATTGGTTCTTTTTTCTCTTCCTCTATTGGTAGGGGTTCATCGGCTTTAGCCACTTTCTCTTTTGCAAAAAACAAACTCTCCCCTACTGGAGAAGTTACTTCTTCTTTTATTTCAGGGATTTTTTCTTCTACAGGTACACTTGCCTTCTGTGGGTAGAAAGAATTTAAATCTGTAATTGGTTTATCAGGATCAAGAACATCATCTTCGGTAATTGGCTCTCTATATTTATCTGCTCCGTCTATGGTTTTAAATCCATCTTGAACATCATCTAGTGCCCAGCCAACACTTAACAATTCAGAAACAATATTTTCTTTTGTTTTACCTTTCTTTTTTTGATCACTGATGTAAGAGATCAACTCAGCTGTAATCATATGATGTTATTATATCATTTCACTTCAAAATCTTAAACTAAAATAGTGGAAAAATATTTTTTAAGTGCGCAGGAGAGGACTTGAACCTCCACGCTCGTTGGAGCACATCCACCTCAAGGATGCTTGTCTACCAGTTTCAACACCTGCGCGCGGTAAAAAGATTATAATATATTTTTAATATAAAAAAAATAAAGCCAGAATTTCTCTGGCTTTGTTTTTTATTCTGTTACTTCTGTTTCTTCTTTTGTTTCAGGAACTTCTTTAGCTAAAGTTATACTCTTTAATCTCTTTCTAACTTCTTTAACTGCTTTGTTTCTGATGAAGTATAGTTTGCTTCGGCGAGTTTTTGATTTCTTTAGTATTTCTATCCTGTCTATATTAGGAGAATATAAAGGAAATGTTCTTTCTACCCCAACCCCTGAGGCAACCTTTCTAACAGTAAAAGTGGCTCCTTTTTCAAAACCATGTTTGCGACTTAAAACTAAGCCTTCAAAAGCCTGAAGTCTGATTTTGCCTTTTTCCAGAATCTTATTCCAGACTTTAACAGTATCTCCAGCCTTAAAATCTAGTTTTTTTCTGTCTTCAATATTAACTGGTGTAAATTTTTCTGTTGTTATTTCCATGGCAAATACTTTAGCATATAAAGGTTTTTTATGCAATCTCTGGTATAATGGCTATTTTCTTCTTAAAAAATCATTATTTCTTAAAATTTCTTCTGAAATAAAGTTCTCTAACAAACTTGTATCCCCTGTCGTCTGGCAAATTTCTAGATATTTATAATATGCCTGTTTTCTTTCTTTTTGAATGATTGGTGGAACCAAACCTAAATGTAGGGATTTGATAAACAACAAAAGCCTCCCGGTTCTACCATTTCCATCAGAAAAAGGGTGGATCTGTTCAAATTCACCATGAGAGGAAGCTAATAGTTTTATCGGATCACTTGCCTTTTTGTTAATCTCCTTACACCAATTCTCAACTAATTCTGGAACTTTAATAAAATTAGCAAGCGGAACAGTACTGCCAACAATTCTAACTTGATGATTACGGAAATTACCAGCATCAGAAATTATTCCATTCATTAACCTTAAATGAACGTTCAATATTAGACTTTTGTTTATTTTAAAATCTTTTTGTTTTTCGTTTAGTTCATCTAAAAGAAAATTTAGTCCAGCTTGATGATTAATGGCTTCCCTTTGTTCTATGGCTGAACGATTTTTAATTATTTTGCTTTCTAAAATAACAGCTTCAACATCTTTTTCGGTCATTGTGCTTCCTTCTATGGTGTTAGTGTGATAGGTAAGGTTAACGGTTATTTTGTCTAACAATTTTTTATTTTCTAAAAATTTTTCAATAGAAATTTTTTTTGATAAAGCTTTTTTCTTTGTTGAATCTAGTTTTTCTTTTGTGATGGAATCTGCACCAAAAAAATCAACAAATAATTCATCTATTTTTATTTTAAAACTATTTCGTGGTTCACTTTTTGAATTAGCCCAGCTGTTAATAGTCGGAAAAGATACCCCTAACCTTCTGGCTAGTTCTTCTTGGGTTAAGGAGGAAATCTTTAATATTTTATTTATTTTTTGAGCATATTTATTCATACTTCATATTGTATGAAACTTTATAAAGTTTGTCAATCTTTATAAAGTTTGGATTTATGCCTTTAAATCATTCTCTTTAATAACTTTTTTAAAATCTTGTGGCAATGGAGCAGAAATGGTTTTCTGCTCTCCATTTGGTAGTTTTAAAGAAATTGAAAGAGCATGCAGGGCTAATCTTTCAAAGCCAAGAGCTTTTTCTTTGTTTCCTCTGTATATAGGGTCTGAAACAACTGGATGATTAATATGTCTCATGTGAACTCTAATCTGGTGAGTTCTTCCTGTTTTTGGATATGCTTCTATATATGTATATTCTTTAAATCTACCTAAAACAACATATTCAGTAACAGCTTGTCTTAATGGTTCTTTGGCTCCACGACCAGCAGTGAAAGCTCCAAAGTTTTTAGGTGAACGACCGATTGGAACATCTATAACTCCCCTTTTCCCCGTAGCCAGTGAAGCCTTTGGATCCTTAACGCTTCCATAAACAAAAGCTCTGTAGGTTTTTTGAACTTGATGGTTTTGAAATTGTTCTTTTAGAAACAAAAAAGTTTTTTGATTTTTTGCCACCACCAAAACTCCAGAAGTTTCTTTGTCTAATCGATGAACAATTCCCGGTCTTGGAATTTTTTCTACCTTACCCCCTGCCCTTTCCATCAAAAAAGGTTCGCCAACATTTTTAATTTTTGGATAATTAAGGATTAACCAGTCGGCAACTGTTTTATCTTCGTTTTTTCCATCTGCATGGACTGCAATTCCAGCTGGTTTGTTTAAAACAATTAAATCTTTATCTTCGTATATAATCGATATTTTCATAAAGGTATTTTATCAAACTTTCATCTGTTCTTAAAACTATTAGAGTAAATGTTCATATTCTGGATAGTTTTCTTTTATAATCTTTTTCCAATTTGTGGTTTCATTCCCCATCCCAAGATCATTTTTATGATATATAAGTAAAACATTAATTTTATTAAGTTTTGTATGCCTAGCGACTATACACCTGTTCCCCGATGTATGTCTAGACTCTTCTGTCCCAGAAATTTTAAACTCAGTTTTACAGATAACTATATCTTTATTTTTGTCTGTAATTTCTTCAGCTATTGTTTTCAGCAAAAGAATATCAAACTTTTTAAATTCTTCAGTTAATACGTTTAAAGTAAAATCCCAAGCTTTTTTGTATTTTTTGGCAAAAATTTTTATATAATACCTTTTGGCAAAAGGTTCTATAAAAACATCATATTTAGTAGACATCTTCTATATTTTCTTGAGTAATAAGTCCATAAGATACCATTTCTTCATCCTCAGCCATTAGATATGGTAATTGATTATGGGTAAAAGCAACTATTTCTTTTGTTTTTTTATTTTTCCATTTTTCCGATATGTCTTTGATTAACTTTTCTTCTTCTTTTTTTATTTCGGACAAAGAAACTTTTGCTCCGCCTCTTGTTTCTGAAATAAGCATGGCGCCATCTTCAGTAGGAGTAATATCAATCTGTCCTTCTTCAAACAACTCATCTATGGCTCTGAAATAAGAATCTGGAACGGGTCCATATTGAATTTTTCTATATTGCATACCACTCATACTTTCAAGATGTTTGTAAAACCAAGCAAAGTCTGCTAAGTATACAAGCTTAGCTAATTTTGTTTTTGTAATACAACCATCTTTTGATCCAGCGTTCCTGATAAAAGATAAAATTATTTGTTTGTATTTTTCATAATTAGCAAATACTCCATTGTTCATTTCCTTTAAAGTTACTCCAAAAAGCTCAGATAGTTTTTCAGCTTCTGAAAGGGTTAGTTCTCTTTTCCCATGTTCTATGGATATATAAGAAGGACGTGAAATACCTAATTTTTGAGCTACATCAGACTGGGAGAACCCTCGCCTATTCCTAAGTTCTTTTATAAAACTAGAATATTTATTAATCATACTTTATATTATATAAAAGAATGTAAAAAAGTCAAACATGCAATGTCAATAATTTTGACTTCTTCCCTGCTAGAATTATTTAACTTAATAATATTAATTTTCATGTTTTTTGTACTATTATTGAATTTTTCTAAAAATATGCTATGATTCTACTACGGTTAAGTTTTTTGTTTTTATGCGCGCTTAGCTCAGTTGGCTAGAGCAACTGTTTTACACACAGTAGGTCAGGGGTTCAAGTCCCTTAGCGCGCACCAAGCCCCTGTAGTTAAATGGATATAACTGCGGACTTCTAAGCCGTTATTCGAGGTTCGATTCCTCGCGGGGGCACAAAAGTAAAAAACTGGAGCAATCCAGTCTTTTTTAAAAACGGTATCTGTTTCTTAATCCTAATCCAAAACATAGATTTGATCCTTTATGTTGAAGATTTTGAATATAGACTCAATA
Source organism: uncultured Candidatus Saccharibacteria bacterium (assembly GCA_964596605.1). Lineage (GTDB taxonomy): Bacteria > Patescibacteriota > Minisyncoccia > Phycocordibacterales > UBA9973 > UBA8515. The sequence goes on from CAZQUJ010000014.1 coordinate 10,561, forward strand.
TGGATAGATTTAAGTATAAGTAAAAATTCAAAAACCCCACCAAAAGTGGGGTTTCGATCAAAATCCGGTGTAATTTCTTACTCTCCAAGTATACACTAAGCAATAAATTGCTGTCAATTGTGTGTACAGTTAAAAACCAAGCAGTGAAAAATGCCATTTGATCCATTCTGTGCATAAATTAAAAAACTGGGATAACCCAGTTTTTTAATTTCTCTTCTTCTTTAAAAACTTTACCAAAATCGGGATAACAGAAATAAAAATTATAAGTATAGCAATCGGAATAATGTATTTATCAGGATTAGGAATAAGTCCACCTAAAAAGTATCCAGCTAGAGTCATTAGGGGAACCCAAAATATACCACCTATAACATTGAAGGAAATAAAGGTTTTGTAATGCATCTGCCCTATCCCCGCCACTATTGGAGCAAATGTTCTAATGACTGGAACAAAACGTGCAATTATAATTGTGAATTTACCATGTTTTTTGTAAAAATTCTCAGCATCATAAAGTCTTTGCTTTTTGAAAAAGAAACCAGAATCTTTTTCAAAAAGTTTTCGGCCATATTTTTTACCAGTCCAATACCCAACACTATCTCCTAAAACAGCTGCCAGGGTACAACCAATTAATAAAACTTTAATATCAAAAAAACCTTGCGAGGCAAAAACACCCGCAGTGAAAAGAAGAGAATCTCCAGGAAAAAAGAAACCAAAAAACAGTCCTGTTTCAGCAAAAATAATCAGGATAATTCCAATAACCCCAACTGCTTTAATTATAGTAATCGGATCAAGCATCTTAGTGAATCCTAGCCCCGGCTGGAACTTCGTTTTCGGGAATTAAAAATACAGGGCGACCATCTTTTCCATCAACCGCCATTAACATTCCATTAGATTCAAATCCTTTTATTTTTCTTGGTTCAAGATTAATTATGTAAAGTAACTGTTTACCAATTAATTTTTCATAATCAGGATAATATTCATGAAGCCCAGAAACTATTTGTCTCCACTTTGGATTCCCCTCTTCATCTACCTCTCCAAAATCTAACTGAAAACACAAAAGTTTATCTGTATCTGGAACAACCGAAACCTCCTTAACTGTTCCTAATCTAATATCTAATTTTTTAAAATCTTCAAAACTTATATATTCCATATTATTTATATTTAATTATTTTTTCGATCTAAATATCTTTGTAAAATTAATGTTGCCGCTACTGCGTCTGCTCTTTCTATTTTCTTCTTGGGATTTTGCCTAGATTGGTTTCTTTCTTTTCCATAAATATCATTTTTTTCTAAATAGTTTCGAGCATGAATTGTGGTCATGAATTCTTTTTCTAAATGGACAGGAAGTTTGAGTTCGTTTTCTATCCTTTGTTTAATTTTTTCAATCTCTGGCATTATTAGATTGTCTTGACCAAGAGAGTTGACTGAATGACCGAGAATAACCTCTATGACATTTTCTTCTCCACATATGTTATGGATAGCATCAAACATCTCTTTATTGTTAATAATTATCTTAAAAGGAAAAGCCAAAGACCCTAATTCATCTGATAAAGACAAACCTATTCTTTTTTGCCCATAGTCTATTCCTAAATACTTCATGTTAACTATCTATATATTACCACAATTGTTCTAAAAATATATTTCTGTTAAAATATGAGGATATGGAAATAGGATCATTAGTGCAAAGTAATATTTGGCTTTTAGTTATTAATGTCATTTGGGTTTTACCCTGGAAAGGATATGCCCTGTGGACGGCAGCTAGAAATAGAGACAAAATGTGGTTTGTCCTATTGCTACTACTCAACACTTTTGGAGCTGTAGAAATATTTTATCTCTTTTACATCGCCAAGAAAAAATCTAAAGACATTATTAGTTTGTTTAAAAGAGAATTAGATGAGACAAGATAGGCTAAAAGCCTATTTTGTTTTTACTTGAAAAAAAGAAGAAAATAAGCTAGTCTAAATAGGCAGAAGGCTATGGAGAGGTGGCTGAGTGGTCGAAGGCACTTGTCTTGAAAACAAGAGACCCTTTA
>CAZQUJ010000015.1:0-11777 GCA_964596605.1 uncultured Candidatus Saccharibacteria bacterium
ATAAATACTTATTCAGTCTTTTACCCTCTAACTTAAACCCTGCAAAATTTTCATTATAATCAAGCCCACAGCTACAACTAGACAAAAAGCTAAAACAACCTTAAAAAAATGTTTTATATTCATAACTCTAATATATCATATTTTAGAGCTCCTCCCCATTTTGAACTTCTAAGACGTCAGTAATTAACAATTCAGGAACTGGCTCATCCAATTCTTCTTCTGGTTCTACTTCTTCAAGTTCCCCACCTAATTTTTCTTCTTGTAGTTCCTCTGTCTCTATTTCTACAACTTCATTTTGTTCATCATATTCTGGTAATATTATTTCTTCTCCGTCTAAATTATTTTCTAAAGATTCTGGTCCTTCAACGACCCCTTCTATTTTTTCTTCTTGTAGTCCCCCTACCTCTGTTTCTGTAACAGTATTTTGTTCATCACCTTCTGACAATATTATTTCTTCCTCTATTTCTGATTCTTCTTCCACTACCTCCTCAACCCCCTCTTCTGTTTTAATTTCTTCCAAAACTTCTTCTTTTAATAATTCTGGCGTTTCTTTTTCTTCCAAAAGAAAAGTTTGCATCATCATTTTTGTTGGTAATATAACAATTATTTCAGATGGTAATATTTCTGTAATTTCTTCTCCTGTTTTTAAATCTTTAACCTTAACTACTATTTGATAATTTCCAGAAATTAAATTTTTATCATTTTTAGAAAGGGTCCCATCCCAAGACTTTAAACAATTATTCGTCCCGTCTAGACAACCAGATCCATCTTGAAACGTTTTATAAATTGAACCATCTTCTTTGTTTTTAACCTGAACTGAAACCCAATCTACTTCTTGATTTGTTTTGATAAAGATGGAAACACTTTCATCTGGTGTTGGAGTGACTGTAACATTTTGTTTTTCCCAATTTAAACTATAATCAGAAACTTTAACAAAGCGAGGAATAATTTTTATCGTTCCATCTTGTTCTTCCGGTCTGTAATTTTTACTATAATATGATCCAGCTGAAGCTGTAACCTCTCCGGTGAAATAGAAATCTCGGCCATGTGAAATTGCAATACGCCCTCCACTTCCTCCAATACTTGGATTGCTTTCATAGCCTCCACTACCATTAGCAGTTATTAAACCATCTCCACTTAGACTTCCTGTCTCAATATAAATACTACCACCTGTTGTTCTAACTTTAGTTCCCCTTGCACTTATCTCTCCTTCGTTAGTTAAAGATTTTTCTACCTTAATATGTATTGCTCCCCCTCCACGAGCACTACTTGTACCACTTCCAAAATCAAGTGGCTCAGTATCTGATCCATAAGGAGATGCGGGAGAATCTCCCCCACCCCAGCCTCCATAGCTAGATCCATTCGTGCTACCATCTTCTGGAGTTCCTGGACCTACTAAATAGCCCATGTTATCAGCTGTTATTTTTGAAGTTTTATTTATAAGAAGATCTGTCGCTATTATATTGATAGCTTTTTCTGGTCGGGTATTTATAGTACTTCGATCATAAATATAAATTTCTTTGGACTCTAAAACCCCACCAGAAAGAGTTAGTGTAGATACCCCTTCTATAAAAACAGAGTTCGCTTTAATACTTACCCCGTCTTCTGCTTTTACATTGACCTTCCCATAAATTTCTATTTTGTTATAGGCAAGATTATTATCTATTTTTCTAAATTCCCAAGAATTTTCTAATTTTAAAATTCCATAATGTTCATCAAAAAATCCAGCAGTTCCGGCAGGAGCACAAGAAAGATTTGTTCCATCATAACTGACACAACCACCAAGAACTTCCAACTTACTATTCCAAACAGTATATTCACCATGAAGAGCTATTCTTCCTCCTCCACCAGGAGCATGAATAACTGTTGTCGTATGATATGAACCTCCATTGGCTTTAAATAAACCAGTTCCGGATAAATTAAAAGCTTCAACCAAAATACTTCCTCCACTAGCACTTGCCCCACCACTAGCTGTAATAATTCCATCGTTTATAAAATTACCTGCGATAATATGAATTGCTCCGCCACCTCTTTTATACAACGCCGTTCCAGCGCTACCAAAATCAGTTGGCCTAACCGATGAACCATAAACTAATTCTCGGTTATTAAAATCATCTCCTCCATAAAGCCCTCCTCGAGCTTCTTCAGTTGGAGTTCCAGGCCCAGCAAAATAACCTTTTGCATCTGCATTAATGTAAGAATCTTTTCCTATGGTTAAATCATCTAAATCAAGAAAAAGAACCTTTTCTGGTTGGGTTGTTAAGGTTGAACCGTTAATGATATTCATCCCTTTTATTTTTAAATCTTCTCCTCCCAATGTAATCCTTGAATTGTTATCTATCAAAACTTTTCTAGTTTCTATCCTTCCTCCTTCCTTCATATCTAAATTAGAATTATCAAGACTTATGTTAGAAAAAGTAAAATCTTTATTTTCAGCAACCGAAAAAGAACTTCCTTCGGTTAGATATAAATTATCTCCATTTATAACTACACCCTCTTCAGATTCTACGATTGAATTACTACTTAAAACTATATCCTTGAAAGAGTATGGGCTATTATTTTTCTCAAAGCGCCATGTAGAAATAATTTTCAAAGAATTATTTTCTAAATCAAACAATCCAACCGTTCCATCTTTACCCACTTTGTAACAACCAGAATTACAAATACTTCCACCCTCAGAAACTGCATTTCCAGAAAAATCTAACTGACTATAATATATGGCAATACGTCCTCCACCCCCAGCCGAAGATGGCCTTTGCCAAATTGCCCAACCACCATTAGTTTTAAACTCTCCAATTCCTTCTAGCTTATTGGTTGTAACATAAATACTTCCACCACTTGAATGTAAACTTCCATTAGCACTAATTACTCCATTGTTTGTTAATTTTTCTCTGACTTCTAGCCAGATAGCACCCCCACCTCTATTAGAAGAATCTACTCCACTTCCTAAATCTATCGGCCTTAAAGCCGAACCATACAAACCCAATGATTCTTTTCCTCCACCTTTTCCTCCATAACTCATACCATTATTAGGAAACGTTTTTGAATCTACACTACCTGGACCCAAAAAGTACCCCTCATAATCTGCTGAAATTTTTGAACCCTCTTCGACTATAATATTATTAGCAATTATTTTAACTCCACGGAATTCTAAATCTCCATCAGGTTGTCCTAAAAGTTTCAATGTTGAATTGTTGCGAACAATAACCTGGTTAAAATTATATTCACCACTAGTTAGTTCTGTATCTTTATCTACAATCAAATTAATAGTTGGTTCAAAAATCTCAATTGTTCTAGCTAGAGTAGATACATTCCCGCTACTGTCTGTTGCCTTATATGTCACAGTTTGTTTTCCAATCATTGTTGTATCTACTAATCCTTCAATAACAACCAAAACAGGACCATCAGTTTCGTCTGTAGCCGTTGCTCCTTCTTCTGCATAGACAGAGTTTTTTTCTAAACTTAAATGACTTTCACCATTTAAGACTAATAAAGGAGGAGTGCTATCTATTACTTCTTCTTCCTCTACCTCATCATTAGTTTCTTCTTGTTCGCTATTATCTTCCTCTTCGATAACTTCTTCTTTGTCTTCTTCCTTGTTATCATCACTGGAACGACTTGAATGATGATGAGAAGATGAAGTCTTTTTCTTTTCTTCTTTTACTTCCTCTACTTCATTAGTTTCCAAAACTAAATCGTCTATCTTTTGTTCAATTTTTGGTTCGACAACTAATTCTTTTTTTACTTCTTCTTTTGGTAATTCTTTTTGTATTTCTTCTTCTTCCATCTTTTCTTCTTCCTTAGAAAAATCTCCAGCACTAGCTGGTAACTTAATTAAGATATCTTCCATTTCTGTAGCTGACAAGTTTTCTTTTAAGGTATCTTTTATAAAAATTGAAATTGGATCTACTACTTTATAAAAAACTTCCACAACTTTGTGGAAGAATGGTAAATCTTTTTTAATAATACACACACTATCCTCTGTCTGTATATTATTTTCTTTTAGAGTCATTAAAGATTCAGATATTTCTTTGGCTATTCTTTGACCTTGATATTTTAAATATATAGTTGAAAGATTATGACCTCTTTTGTCATCCCCCTCTTGCCCTCCTTCTATAACCACATTAGCTGGCAAAACATCCAAGAATCCCCAAAGTCTAACCCAGTTCATTATTTGATCGTTGCTTGATAGGATATATTTTCCGCCACCAGCAATATAACTTGTTGGTGTACCTATTCCATAAATAGCCATTGATTCTTTTGGCACACCTCCTTTTTTAGAAGCTATAGAATTATAAATATCATTGGCATAAAAATTGCCCTGAGAATGGGCAACAAGAAGAAGTTTTTGTGTATCTACTTTGTCGCTTAGATCACCAAGCATTTTGTCTAAGTCATAAGTCGGGTAGACAAAGTTTTCCATAACCTTCTGATTCGCAGAGTCTATAAAATCAACTAGTCCTAAAACATGAGATTCGTTATATACATAATCAACATAAACCTTTTGTTTGTTAAAAACTTCTGGAACAACCTTAGCTATTTGTTTTTTGTTATAGACAGCACCTTCAGGGGTAGTAATCATGCCGTTTATGGTTATAACCGTATACCCATCACGTGAACACCCACTAGCAAATGTCAAAATTGGCAAAAAGAACAAACTTATTATAAAAATTTTTATAAATTTCATATTTTAATTCTTTTTAGTTAGCTAATAAAGAAAAATCTATGTCGCATCTTTCTTTTTCTTCTATATCAGAAAAACTTCTAACTTTTTTATAAAAATCTTCTTTTACCCTTATCCTTTCTTCTGTATTAAATTGTAAATCCCCTAGAAAAGAAACATATTCCTCTATTTTTAATAAATCATCATAGCTTCGAAAAGATTCTGGGCTTTGCCTTGGAGCTACAACATCAGCCAAACAGGAATCTGCCCGGCTATCTTCTCTAGCTATTTCTGTAGCTATTTCTTCTTGGCTAAAATCTAGACTAAGAATCATTTGCTCAACTTGAGCATATTGCAGTAACACAGCCCTTGTTTTAGGAGAATCTTTGTATTTTTCAAAAATAGCTAACTCAACATCATCACGAATACCATTTTTGTTTACATCTACTCCTTCTACTGTCCCATCTGGGTCTTCTGGAACAGGAGGTATGTTTTCTCCAGTTACATCTTTTAGTTCAATTTTTGAGGAGTGAATATTTTCAATTTGTTTCTGATTCTTTTCTAAGTTTTTAAAATGAAAGAAACGGATGAAAATAAAAGTTATGAATAAAATTATAATAATAATTGATAGAGATATGAAGACCCACTTTAAAACAGGTCTCAAAGATTTAAAAATATCTTTTTTCATAAGCTAAAGTATATTTTGACTTGTGAAAAATAAAAGATTAAAAAGATCTTTTCTGTGGATAAATACAAAGGTCTTGCCTTGTTAATTAAGAAATGAATTTTTAAAAAATCTATTTTTTTCTGAAATAAAGTTTGTGTAATAAAAACATTATAATTAATTATTAAAAATTTTTATTTATTTTATACAAAATACAAAGGTCTTGCCTTGTAAATATGATCATGTATTTAAAATATTGTCTATAAAACTTAAAAGAAAAAAATCGGCCAACTAATTATGACCGATTTCTATTCTGCTAAACCTAGATTTTCTCTTTCCCATTGACTCATACTTTCAAATGATTTCGACCCATAGCTTATGGGTGGACCAGAGTACTCTTCCTTCCTCTTAGGTTGGTTTTTTCTTACCCTCTTGTACTTTCTCTGAGATGTAAACTTTTGGGTTTTCGCATACCCTCTCTGAAAAGTGGGCTTTTGATTTTTCCCCTTCTCCATACGACTACCTCTCCTTTTTTTATTTTTCATTTTTAAAACCATCCCCTTAAAGAAAGTGTAGTCCTGATAATTCTTCATATAATCACCCAAACAATTATAAGGAATCGTACTTCCCCATATCTTCAACAGGATACGTTCAGAAATTACCTTAGAACTTTCTTTTTTGGGATTGCTCCTTTTGATTCTCCCGTAATAAAGGTTATAGTAGTCAATTATTCTCCCCCACCCAATTTTTTCATTATCGTCCATTTTCATATATTAGGTGTTTTTAGGTTAATTAATAGATCAAATTTGCCTATGATTATATATATAAAATAGACTTTGGTCAATAGATAAAACAAAAATGACCCTTATAAAAGGGTCATTTTTGTTGTTCTTATCTCTAGTCTATCGCATTTACTGCATCATCAGCCAAATCTATAGCATCTTCTGCGTATTTTATAGCCTTGCTATAGTTTTCATCATCAAACTCTTCTTCAGCCTTGTCTAGTTTTTCATTGGCATCATCTAACAAGCTAGAAGCTTCATCTACATCATCACCATTATCTTCAGCTTCATCTATTTCAGTTTCAGCATCATCTATAGCATCTTTTGCTTCATCTATTAGATCATCAGCCTCATCTTCATCATCATTTTGACCAATTGCATCGATAGCATCATCAATCAAATCTTCAACTTCATCTAACAAGTCTTCAACTAAATCATAATCTTCATCATCAAAAGCGTCCTCGGCCTCATCAAATCTATCTTTGGCTTCATCTAGTAGATCTTCTGCTTGATCTATATCTTCCCCGTCATCATCCGCTTCGTCTATTTCATCTTCTGCATCATCTATTGATTCTTCAACATCTTCTAATCTATCTTCTAATTCACTCTCCTTTGTTTCTCCACCGGCTTTTTCATATGCATCAGATGCTCCCTTATAAGCATTATCAGCAAACTTCTCAGCTTTTGAGAAACTGTTTTTAAAGTATGAATTAATTGCATCAAAAAAATCATCTTCTGCATCATCTAAGTCATCTTCCGCATCATTTACGTTTTTTCCATCATCATCTGCATCATCTATTTGTTCTTCAGCATCAGATATCATAGTTATAGCTTTTTTAATGGCTTCAATAGCATTCTTGTCTTCATCTGTTCGATATGAGGTATTAGAAGCTGTAGCTAGCTGACTTTTTAGGTTTGCTATTTCAGCTAACAAACTAGCGGTATTTGTATCACCTCCTGAAATAACTGTTGTGCCCCCAGTTAACACTCCGTATCGAGCAATGGATTGTGGACCAAAAGCCCCATCACCCTTTAACCCATTAGCCACCTGCCAATTAGCTACAGCTTTACTGGTCAGTCCACCAAAATGTATTGTCTCGTTCCCTAGTGATCCAGCTCCTTTGTTTGAAATTAAATAGCCAGAACTATTTAAGTATTTTTGCAAACACAAAACATCTTCTCCCTTATCTCCATTTTTTAATGTTCTATTAAAAGAACAAGTTGTGCTAGCTTCGGTTAAACTAACAGAAAAAAGACCAAGGAAGAATATGAATAATACTGTTTTAAATATATTTGTTTTCATAATTTTGTATCAATTAACTTTTAATTTTGTATCTTTGTATATTATACAACACTCGGGGGAATAAAAAAACCAGCCCTTTAAAAAAGGCCGGCAAATTCTGTCTGAGAATTGTAAGACTTACCATGGTTTTTAACGTCTGGCAACCTTTCTTCTATTTCTCTTATGAAGGTTACAAAGTCGTTTATCTCCAAAGCCTCACGGTTCTCATAGTAGTCACTACCAATGTACTTACGTAACTTCCTGTCATGTAAATCAAGAGGTAAAATCAAGTTCGGAAAATCATCTACTAGGTCTGTTATAATTTCAGACCATATTTTTCTTTTCATAATGATATAAGTTATGAGTTTCTCCCTCATTTTACCACTAAAACAAAAAAAGTTCAGCCCCCTTGGGACTGAACATTTTCTATACGTTTAATGGCTTCATTCAAGCCTTTTTCGAACTCCTGGAAACCTTTGGTGTTAAAGGTAAGTTCAAACAAGGGATGGTAATGAAGAAACAGATAGCTCTTTATTTTTGAATCGGAACGATTGATCTTATTGTAGCGATCTATCTCTTTCCAATCAAAAAATTCTCTTGCCAGATCGTCATAAGTCTTCTTTATCATGACTTGTAAAGATTAAAATTAGAAGAGAGAAACATATAAGAAAGTTCGTTCTTGGAATCTTCTTCCTCTTCTTTCCATGGTTCCTCCCCTACAATTACAAGGTTAAAGCCTTTCCTTACAGCAAGAGATTTATCTGTCCAAATATTATTTGAAACAAACACAGAAGTTACAAAAAGATTGCTAATAAAGTTAACTAACAGATTCTTTTTTATAATTTCTTCTTCAGAAGAATTTTTATCCTTAAACATCTTGTTTAAAAGGAAATTTTCTTCGTTGAGTCTGGTAAAAAGAACCTTTTGGAATCCGTTCAATTTACCAATCAAAGTATCAGTCTTTCTAATCTCTTCTTGGGGCTCAATTAAACGACTGATCTTCCTGAACAAACCTATTTCGTTCAGGGTAATGATTGTGTCTTGAATTTCCATTTTAAAAAATGTTTAGACTTCATCCACAATATCTATTTCTTTTTAAATTTTTTTGGGGTGAGTATAAAATTAGAGAAAAATAACCCTTTCCTTTTTACCAGAATGCTGTTATCTTCCATCGGAACAATTTCCTTAACGGAACTATACCTTTTTGTTTCCTTCATATTTAAGAAATTCAAAAAGACACTTTTGTCTTCATCCTTAATCCACAGAATGTTTCCAAGTTCAAAGTATCTTCCGATACCCTTAAAGCATCTGGACTTCTTTCCAGTTCTAAGACTAAGGAAAAAGAATTGGCCTTTTTTCTTTTCGTCTTCTATGAGATAAACCGCTTCATTTACTTCTTTAACGGTTTTAGCTCTCAACAATTCCTTTTTCTCTCTTTTATCAAAGAAGGAATAATAGTCAGAAAACCCTTTTGTGTTGGTTTTCATCAACTCAATGACATTTTTATTCATTTAAATATCAATTTTAGGTTTAAACATTTTTTTCTTTTTATACCACAAAACTATAGCCTTTGTCAAACAAAAAGCCCGCTAAATGCGGGCATAAAAAGTACCGATGGCTTTACCCCTCTTGTTATACAAAGTAAAGAATGGGTCAACAACTTGACCATCGTATGAAGAAAACGGTTTCGAAAACCTTCCATCTCTTGCCAAAAGAACGTATGGTTTCAAAAAATGCCACCATCTTCTCTTTAAGAGGATGGTTTCTCCGTTCTCTGTTAAATTAAAACGAGCGATAGATCTAGCCGGAGAAGAATGCATCTTTTCCGTATCCAGAAAAAAAGTGTTCCGCCATACATCCCTTATGGCAATGTACGGGCTTCCAGCTAAATTTTTGTATTCAATGGCTGATCTAAAATCCCGACGGCCTATAGATGGATTTAATACAACCATTTTATCATCTCCAAAATAAACGAGAACTTCACCCCCCTCCTTTGGGATGATTTCGTACTCTTTTTCATAGAACCCACCAAGAGAATCTTTTTCACCCTCCTTGTATAGGTAACATCTACCTCCATCCTCTGAAAGTTTGATGTAGTACCCGTTGCCGATAACAACCTGATTTTCTTTTTTAGGAAAGTACATTCTCTTCCAGAATTCACATTCGAATTCCTTCTGGTCCTCTGGGAAGTAGCCCAGGCTTTCGCCATACTTATTGAAGTGAGAACTTAAAAAACTTTTGATATCCATGTTTTTCAATGGAATAGTCATATCGTTTTTAAAAACATCTCTTCCTTCCTGGGTAGCTTTCATCCAAATAGCCTCATGGTCCATGTTTTGGGACACGGACAACCCGTCATTTTTATGGTCTCCAACCATATTAGTGACTTTTATTTTTTCTTCTGACATATTTACGATTTGACTCTGATATTACCACAATTTGGAAAAAACAAAAGGGGGTAAGTCCAAACCGCAAGATTTTTTAAAGACTCCCCCTTAAACTACTACCACGATAGTTCGGTTCGATTATATACCTAAAACAAATGATTGAAAACAAGGGGTTATCTTCTATAAACTAATCAACTTTTTTAAATCCGAGACAAATAATGCCAAGATATGAGTTAATTACTTAAAAATATTTAAAATCTCTTTCAGGTCAGAAAGTTTTTTAATCTTTTTATCTATTTTTTCTTTAGTCAGATTTATGAGTAAAAAATTCTTAAAGTCTTCTTTGGTTGATATTTTGTATTTCTCTCTAAAAAAAGATTTTATGTCATAACTATTTTTATATCCATCACAGCCCTTCACTTCTAAAATCTTTAAAATCAAATATTCCAAGCATCTATTAACTTTTATGAGTTTAAAATCTTTTGATTTTAAATCTTCGCTAGAATTATCCCCATCATATATACCTATGTATTTATTATTATCTATTCCATACTGGGATTTTAGTCTTTTCAAATTAGGTTTTATCGCCTGTTTACCCCTAGACCAATCTCCACGAGGATATACTTTAAAAAAAATATCTTCGGTTTTATAAAGGTCGCTAATATATTCTAGAAAGACTTTGTCGTAATCTCCTTCCACTACTGCGAATATACTTATTTTTGACCTTATTGTTTTCATCTTATTCTCTTATTACAGGATATGAGCCTAATCCCCCACTCATATATTTCTGATATGGGTTTGAAAAGTCATCTGAACCCTCTATGTCTGATAATTTATATATTTCCGTTTCCCCTGTATTCTTATCTTTAGAGACAAAGGTTATTTTATGTCTAGATAATTCATTGATTATAGAATAACAATGGGAAGCAAATATTATCTGAGAATTATTTTTATTTATTTCCTTGTCATTAAACAAAGAAACAATAAAATATACGAGTTCAGGATGTAAAGATCTATCTAATTCATCATAAACCAAGACATTATTTTTATTTTCGTTAAATATTTTGTATAAAGCAGGAATCATATCAAATATTTTTCTGTTCCCTAATGATTCATACATATGTTCCACCGAAAAGTCTTTTTTAAAGCTATATGAAAAGATAGCCTTTTGACTAGGTCTAATTTTAAAATCAGCCCCATTTGGAATATTAACCATAGATTTTATTTCTTTTATCTTATCATCATCTATGAACTCTTTGAGAATGGATAAATTTTTAATGGGCTGATTTATTCGATTAAATAAATTAATTGCCCATTTTTTATTATCTTCATTGTTATAAAAATCAAAAATATCTATATTTTGATTTTTATATCTAACTAAAGTATTTGTATCCCCTGCCATATTAATATTGGTAAACAACTGGCCAAAGAAATAATCATAAAAAGATTTTAAATATTTATTATTATTCCAGTTAAAGTCTGAAACAAAGGATATATATGTCTTCCAAACAGGCATGCTAGGTAATTTTTTTATTTCACTATTTAAATCTTTATCCTTAGAATTTAATGAAACCCTATTGTCTGTATTTTTCCTATTGAATAATTCTTTAATATTTTCCTCTTTACTATAATCTTTGTATTTTAATACCTCTGACAAAACAGCTTCCTGGTTAAAATCAACCACATATTCAAAATATATATTGTTTGTCTCAAAACCAATTTCCAAAGATGATAACTCTTGATTATTAGCAAATCTTAAATATGGTAATCTATTTTGATTTTTATTTAAAATTAAATGTTGCAAAAAACCAATAGCTTTTAACAAATTAGTTTTTCCACTAGCGTTTTCTCCTAAAACAGCCTGAGACGGTGAGATCTTGTCACCTGTTTTACTGTTATAGAAAAAGTTATCTTTGGAAACCTTTTTATCTAACCTTAAATCAAAGTTAACTTTTGAATAAAATGAATGAAAATTTTTAATTTTTATGTAATGTATCAT
>CAZQUJ010000016.1:0-11099 GCA_964596605.1 uncultured Candidatus Saccharibacteria bacterium
CTGCCGAGGCGGGGTCGAGAGTACTTAGTCCGCGCAGTCATGAGTTTACAAATGACGAGCAGACTTAGTAACTCGTGACCGAATCCCACCCTCTCCGCAACGACTAAAATCGATACCGTTTACATAGGTATCGATTTTTGGCGTATGGGCGTAGCGTGGGATTCGAAAGACGGAGACAGAGAAAAGTTTTTTAAAACTTTTCAAACTGTCGAGTCGGGGTCGAGAGTACTTTATTTTTTATGAGTGAAACGAAATAAAAAATTTAGTAACTTGTGACCGAATCTCACCGCTTCCGCAAGAAAAATAAAGCATCGGGTGAATCAGGTACCTTAAATTATATATTTAAGGTATAATTTAATTTATGGAAGGATTGCAAAAGAAAAATGTTTTAGAAACACAAGAAATGGGTAAAAACACCTCAAAGGTTTTTTCAGGACAAGCAGAATCCAAGGCATCTCAAGAAGCATACAATGAAACACCAATTCTCTTTTCGAATGAAATAAAAAAGCGGTTACCTTCCAATAGAGAGTATTCAATGGCCGATATAGGCTCTTTTAAAGGAGAATTGGTAAATAAATTATTAGAATTTATTCCAGAATATAATATAAATACAATAGCAGTTGATATTAATCAAGAAGCGTTATCTAAAAATAATCTAAATAAAAAAATAATTGCTAGCGCTGAAAATATGCCATTTGAAGATAATAGTATCAATATAGAGATAGTGAGATTTGTCCTTCAGTGGAATTCTTTTGAGAGACAAAAGAGAATTATCAGAGAAATAGCTCGCACAACTAAAAACTTTGCACTTGTTGAACATGGTGGGTGTGATAATCACAATCCTGATACATGGAGACAAAAAATGGATATGCTGTTGGATGGGAAAGAAATACCGAAATTAAAAAGAGGGGAACATTTTTTCTCCTCTAGAGATGAAATTGAAGAAATAATGAGAAATGAGAATATAAAATTCGAAAGAATAAAAGAAAAAACAATTAATGATATTGCCGATATATATACAGAAAGATACGGTTTAAATGAGGATGAAAATAAAAAAGCAAAAGATATTTTAGGAAATAGTAATTTTTTCATTCAAACTGATTGGATTATATATCCTAAAAATTTTAATGACTCACAGGGTTAGTTTGAGGTCTTATAAATATACTAAAAATACTCTTATAAGGGTTGAACCTACAAGTACTTAACTCACATGGCCCGCCAAGAGAATTTAATATAAACGACTAGAGACTTTTTATAATCTCCTTTATTTCCTTAGTATAATTTTTATGATTCAAATCATGCCCCGCATCTTTTACGATGATTAATTTCTTTTGTCCTGACCAGTTTTTATATGCCAACTTTGCCGTTTTAATTGCTAATTCCCAATCCTTATCTCCAACCAAAAACCAAGCATCAGATTTATTACCTTTGGGAATAGGATATTTTGCAAAACTTTTCATCATTTTCTCTCCAAAATATTCTTGGGGCTCTTTTGGAATTTTTTTTAAGTTTTTTTTTGAAAAAAGGAGAAGTGGTACAAAAAATATAACCCTTACATTTCTTCTTTTTTGATAAATTAATAGCAATATATGCTCCTATTGAAAAACCAAAAATATAATCATTCTTTGAATTATCTGGGATTTGATCTGCTATTTCTTTGATAAAATCAGAGATATCTTTATCAGTTATCCATTTAACTTTGATTGGTACTACTTTCAAATTGTATTCCTGGCAAGCTCTAAAACTTTTTCATAGTTTTTTGCTTTTGTATTTTCTCCAAGACCTGGAATTATGTATGGTTTGGATTTTGTTTGCTTCATACTATTGTTTAAATATTTTTAGACACTCATGTGATATTATCAGGAATCTGAAAATAATTTTTTATCAGATATTCTTCACCACCAGGACTTTTTACCTTGTGTTTTTCTGGATTTTTAAAAATATCAATCATTGTTTTAATAAACTTTTCTTTTAATTCTTTGTGTATTTCAATCAATCTATGAGCCTGCTTTTCGTCCAAAGCGTCCATTATCTCCTCGTCTATACTAAAAATACCTTTTCCAAAGTCTTCCGAGAAAGCAAGGCTATTTTCTTTTTTCATTTTTCTTCCATCTTTATTAACATACTCCTCCAAAGAGGGATCTTCTTTTATTAACTTTGCAAGAGCAATACCCCTAAAAGGGAGTGTGTACACATTCCCCTCTCCGAGTATTTTTTCAACTAGGGTTGCTTCCTCTTTTGATAGTTTTTCTTTTGTTGCTTTAGGTAAACGACCAGACCCAAGTGGTGCAGAAAAATAAATACTACCATTCTCTTTAAAAAATTCCTCCTCAAAAAATTCTTTTGTCACTTCCCTGTTTACTATGTAATAAGCCCTATCAGGGGGTAATAATTTTTTATAAATAATATCCCTTCCCTCACCCCTGGAATCGATATCTTTATTTTCATGATTAAGGAGTTTTGATAGTTTGTCTTTATCCAATTCATCATTATTGATAATTTCATAAAGCAATCTTCCTGTTCTCCCGTTTCCGTCAGCGTATGGATGAATCGCTTGAATTAAATAATATACCAATATTGCCCTGTCTTTGTTGTTGTTTATATTTTTAACGGCATCAAACCCCTCTTTGCTAATCCTTCTTTTTGTTTTGGATAAGGGGGTAAATACGTAATACCGTGCAAGCTTGATGCTACCTCTACCCCCCTACCATCAACAAATCTTTTATTTATTGATTTTTCTCTAATAATTCCGTTTAATCTATTAACATAATTCAAAAAATCTTCATAAGATAAACCATCAATCCATTTATTAAATTCTTCTTCCGATTTCCTTACCTCGCTAAATCCTATCTTGTTTAAAAAATTAAAGACTTTTTCGCCGGCTTCTATTTTTTCTGTATTATTTGAGGTTAATTCTAAAGACATATATCTATATTATCATAAACAATTTGTATTGTTTATGTCTCTTAGCAAATGGCCCACAACAGACAACACCCTCTATTTTTGTATTATATGGGTATGGAGAGCTACGGCCCAAGCAAGGAGTATTACCCAAAACGCGCTCAAAAATTCGGACATAATTATATAATTCTTTTTGCTAGTATTTAAAATTGTAAAATAAAATAAAAAAGTTTTGAATTTAAAAGACAGCCTACATATGGAAAAATTTACAATCAAAAAAACAATCGAAAATTTACCTGAGTCAGAAATTAAAATTGAGCCCGAATTTTATGGCCTAATCCCAGAAGAATTTTCTAGTAACCCGGCTGAATATTTTAAGCGCACGGGGCAAAAACCGGAGAAATTAAATATGATGAATTGGGCAAAACAAAAGAAGATCCTACGGCTGTTAAGGATTTACCTATTTGGAAAAATAAAGAAGGTAAGGAAATTCAAGTTGTTGGACGAAAAGTAAACACCTTAAAAGGAAAAGTTGGAGAATCTGGTGATCCTTTTTATGAATACGAAATCCTTAAAAAACTAGCCGAAATGGAACTGCCGGCCGCTAAACCTATTGGTACAATAAAACAAAACGGGGACTATTTTATTTTAACGGAACGAATTCCCAGGCTTCGTTGGTCAGAAAAGGATAATCTTCATCTTAAAGAAAAAGGATACTCTGACGAAGATATCACCTCTCTTATGGCTCAAGCCGAACAAAAAATGGATGAATTAAAAGTGCGGTTTGATCAAGCGGGAGTTATACGTAGTTGGAAATTAAAAGACATGGTGTTTGAGATTGACTTTCAAAACAAAAAGATTACTTCCATGGTTCCAACAGACTGGGAAAGAACTAAGATCGTTGAGAGAGAATAAATTTTATTTCCTCTCTGTTTTATTAAATTTCTTCATATTCCACCTAAAGTAATCTTTTAATTGACACCCCAAGGGTAACCTGGTAATATTTAGTTTGTCTAAATATTAGTTAACCTAAATTATGATAAAAGAAAAAAATAAAACAAAATATGAACTTGAAGAGGTACTTCTATCTTTTCAAAGATTCATGGAGGAGTTTTTGCTGTCAGAAGCTAAAAAATATGGACACCCTCTAAACCATCTTGAAGTCTTAGACTTAATCTTTAAAAAGAAAGAAGTACCCATGAAAGAAATAGCCAAATGGCTTAATATCACTCCCCCATCAGCAAGTAATATCGTTGACCATTTGGTCAAGAAAAAATTAGTTAAGAGGAATGTTGATAAAAAAGACAGACGAATAACTATAATTTCTCTAGACGAAAGAGCTTCTAAAATGTTTGCCACATTTGAGCAAAAAAGAAATTTAATTTTTGAAAGAATGTTTAATAACCTAGATAAGGAAGATAAAAATAATTTAGCCAGAATTCTAATTAAAATAATTACCAATCAAAAATAAATATGAAAAACAAAAAAAATAAAATTATAATTTTAATATTAGCCATAGCCGTAATTTTAGTTGCTCTAAAGTTATTTGTTTTTAATAACAAAAAAGAAGTTACAGTTGAAAAACCAAAAGAAGTTAGCATCTTTTCTTTTTCCGAAGAAGAAACAGATAATCAGACTCTTGAATTTATAGGAACTTTAAAAGCAACCGAATCTGTTAATCTAATCTCTGAAGGATCAGGAAAAATAACTGAAATTAATATAAAGGAGGGTTCTAATGTTAACAAAGGTCAGGTCATTGCTAGACTTGAAAACAGCCAAGAATATTTAGCTTACCAAAGTGCTTTAAATAATTTAGAAACACAAAAAATCAATCTTAAAAAATTAGAAAAAGAATACCACAACGAGGATTCTTCTACTTATTCATACCTGGTTTCTCAACAAGAAAAAGCAGTTAAAAGTGCCTACCAGGCCTTTTTAAACAACGATCTTCGCGCATATCCAGATGATGATAAACCAGAATCAATTTCTGTTCCCGCCCCTGTCATTTCAGGCACATATCAAGGAGACAAAGAAGGTCAATATTTCTTAGAAATGTACCCATCATCTTCTAGCTCTGGTTATTCTATAAAAGTCTCTGGATTAGAAGAAGGGACATATCCTGTTTCTACTCTTTACCCTACCCCCTTAGGAGAAAAAGGATTATATCTAGAATTTAAAAAAGACGAGGATGGATATCTTCAAAAGCAAAAATGGCAAATAGACATTCCCAACAAAAGAAGCTCTTCTTACCTAACCGCCAAGAATGCTTATGAAAATATTTTAAAAGCTAAAGATTTATCCCTTAATCAATCAGAAGTTTCAGAAGATGACATTGCTCAACAAAAGAATATTGTTAACCAGATGGAAATTGCCGTAAAACAAGCTAGCCTTGTTCTGGAGAAAAAGAATGTTGTCTCTCCTTTCAATGGAAAACTGGTTTCTTTTAATTATAAAATAGGAGACTTTGTTTCGGCAGGACTAAACCTTGGTTCAATTAAAAATCTAAACAACTTAGAAATTGAATTTTTTGCTTCTCCAATAGAAGCTAACTCACTAAGCAAAGGATCAAAAATATATCTTGAAGAAAAAGAAATTGGCTCCATATACTTTATATCCCCTGCTCTTGATGAAGGTGGAAAGATAAAAGTTAAAGCTGATTTAAACAACAATAATGATTTAGATGTTAAAGAAGGAGGATCTATTAATTTCAAGGTAACCAAAGAAAACTCTAATGACAACGGTATAATCATAGTTCCCCTAACAGCTATTCAAATGGTAGGGAATGATACTTATCTAGCTACAGAAAGTGAAAACAAAATGAAATTAGTTCAAGTTAAGACAGGTCTTCTTTTGGGAGAGATGATTGAGATTGTTGATCCGTCAAAAGAGATTAAAAACTTTATTATAGATTCCCGTGGAATTAAAGAGGGGGAAAAAGTAACAGTAATAAAATAACATGTTGTCATTTTTTTTAAAAAAGAAAAACTTTACTTGGTTTTTAATGATTACCCTTATAATCTTAGGTTTTTTCTCTATAATTAAAATTCCTAGAGAACTAACGCCTGAAATAAAAATTCCCATAGTTGGAATCACCACCGTCTATCCTGGAGCTTCTTCTTATGATGTTGAGCAATTAGTTACAAGTAAAATAGAAAAACAATTATCCAGAACATTAAAAAAAGTTGAGAGTCTTAAATCCACTTCAGCTGAAAATGTTTCAACAATTATTATTACTTTTGAATCAGATGTAAATATCGATGAAGCCTTAACTAAAGTTAGGGATGAAGTAAGCAAGATAAAAAATGATTTACCTGAAGAAGCAAATGATTCCTTAATTCAAGAATTTAGTTTTAATGACATTCCTGTTTTTGTTGTTTCTCTCTCATCAAATAGAGCATTTACTGAACTAAGTAATACCGTAGATGATGTTAAAGAAATGTTTCTAGAAGTTAGTGGAGTTTCAAAGGTTGAAGTTGATGGAATTCCAGATAGACAAATTAATGTAATTTTAGATAAAACAAAATTAGCTCAACATGGAATAAATGCTTCTTTTGTCATTCAAAAAGTATCTCAAAGCAACTTTTCTGTTCCCGGTGGTTCAATAATTCAGGGAAATACAGAATATAATTTTAGAATAGACAACAAGCTAACCGAAGCAAAAAACTTAGAAAACATCATCTTAAAAACACTTGGACGAGGAAATTATCTTTATCTTAAAGACGTCGCCAGAATAGAAAACGGATTAGCTCCATACACCTCCCTTTCAAGATTAAGTATTGATGGCAAACCTATGGAGCAAGCTATTACCTTCTCTATTTACAAACAAGTAGATGGAGATGTAGATACTGTCACTGAATTAACCAGAAACAGACTAGAGGAAATAAAAACAAAATATGAAGGAACTGATTTCATTACTTTAATAGACTTTGGTAAAGAAATTAAAGATTCAATCAGAGAACTATCTGTCTCAGCCATAGAAACTGTTATTTTGGTTATAATAATTCTTACTCTCGGTTTAGGATTCAAGGCTTCGGTTATTGCCGGGCTAACTGTGCCAATGAGTTTCTTAATGGCTTTTATTGGACTTCAACAAACAGGAGGAACATTAAATTTCATAAGCCTTTTTGCTTTAATTTTTTCTGTTGGAATGTTGGTTGACTCATCTATTGTTATTGTAGAAGGTATTGCAACCCATAAAGCTAAAGGAGAAGAAAACGAGGAGGCAATAAAGGGAACGTTAAAAGAATATGCCTCCCCTGTTTTCATGGGGACATTAACAACTTTAGCTATTTTCATCCCCCTAGCCTTAATGAATGGAATTGTCGGGGAATTTATTAGAACTATTCCCATAACTATAATTTTCGTTTTAAGTTCTTCCCTTATTTTTGCCCTAATTTTTCTTCCCCTAATTAGTTTTTGGATTAAAACAGATAAGACAAAAAACCCATTTATGCAAAAAATAGAAGCTAAAAGGGATATCTATATAGATAGATTAAATAATTGGTATTCTAGTTTTCTTAGAAAATTAATTGGGGATAAAAAAAGAAGTAAGAGATTAATAAATACAACCATTATTTCTCTTTTTGTCTTGCTCGCACTATTAGCCGTAGGGATTATAAAAACTGAGTTCTTCCCTACTGATGACTTTAATCAATTAAATGTGACAGCTAAACTACCCAAAGGAAGCACTATCTCTGACACTAGTGAAGCAATTAAACCAGCAGAAGAATATCTTATAAAACAAGAAGATGTTTCTTCTTTTGTTTCTCGTATATACCAAGATTCAGCTGAAATTACAGTTATTTTGAAAGACAAAAAAGATGGAGAGAAAAATCTTAAGAAAATCCGTGATCAATTTAAAGAAATTAACAACAGGGCAGATTTTTTTGTCAGTCAACCAAGTGAAGGTGTCTCTACTGGAGCCCCAATCAGTATAAAAATAAAAGGATCAGATTATGATAAATCCATAGAAGCTTCTAAAATAATAAAACAAAAATTGGAAGAAATCGAAGGAACTGTTGATGTGGATTCAAGTATTTCAGAAAATAGAATAGATATAGTTATT
Organism: uncultured Candidatus Saccharibacteria bacterium; assembly: GCA_964596605.1. Lineage (GTDB taxonomy): Bacteria > Patescibacteriota > Minisyncoccia > Phycocordibacterales > UBA9973 > UBA8515. The sequence continues at coordinate 7,967 of CAZQUJ010000016.1, forward strand.
AATATAGACAAAGAAAAAGCAGTGGAAGCGGGGGTTGAACCGATAGCCCTAGCTGGATTAATCAGAAATTCGACATATGGAGCTGAAGCTACCACCATCAGAAAAGGAAATAATGATATTTCTATTTTTATTAAAACAGCCCTAAATGATAAATATAATAAATCAGAAGAAACTAATCATGTCTCTTGGGATCAAATAAGAGCCATACCTGTTGAAACAATAAATGGTACATCCCCTCTTGGTGTATTCATTAAAGAAAATATTGTTGGGAACAATCCAATTATAGAAAGAGAAGATGAGGACAGGGTGATAAACGTTACCAGTTATTTGGAAGATGGAGTTTCTCTTTCTGAGGTGACTTCTAATTTTTCGAAAATCATGAATAAAACAGAATTACCAGACGGAGTAACTTGGTCTTTTGGTGGAGATGTAGAGCAAAGTTCAAAAGCTCAAAATAAACTTCTGGGAGCACTAGGGTTTGGTTTAATTTTAATTGTTGGAGTTTTAATTCTTCAATTCAATTCTTTCAAAAAGATGTTTTTGATCATCAGTGTTATCCCTCTTGGATTAATAGGTGTGTTATTAATCTTTCTACTTACCAACGAACCAGTTTCGTTTATAGCCATGTTTGGTTTTGTGGCTTTAGCTGGAATAGTTGTAAACAATTCAATTATACTTATAGACGTATTTGGTAATTTAGAAGAAGGAGGATTGTTAAGCAAGGAAGATATTATTGTTGAAGGGGCAAAAAGAAGGTTAAGACCAATACTTTTGACCTCAGCCACTACCATAGTTGGTATGATTCCTCTTCTTTTCTCTTCTCCAATGTGGCGCCCCCTTGCCCTATCAATTGCTGGTGGCTTAACTTTTTCTACTGTTATTACTTTGGTATTAATTCCTGTTCTATACTACAAAAGATCTAACAAAACAGATATGTCGCATTAAAATAAATTTAATGCTAAAATATGTTTATGGAATCTATTTTAAAAGCAGACGTATTTTTCTTTATCACAACAATAGCTGTTATTGTTTTCACTGTTTTTATCTTAATAGCTTTGTTTTATTTTATAAAGTTAATTAGGAATTTTTATAAGATATCAAAGATTCTAAGAAACTGTGCCGAGGACGCTGATAGTGAGCTAAGAGAATTGGGAGAGCAAATTAGACAAAGTCCCCTTTTTGTTTTTCTCTTTGGTAAGGAAAAAGATAAAAAAGAACGTTCTGCTTCAAAAAAAGTTATTTAATTAGTCGTTATTATTAATTAATTTAAAATCAACTAAAATTGATTTAAATGTATGTCAAACGATAAAAAGAAAAAAATAAGCACCAAAGCCATAATAGGTATAGGGGCCGGAGTAGCTGCCATTGCTGGCGCCGCTTACGCCTTTTTCGGACCTAATAAAAACAAGAACCGAAAAGCAGTAAAAGAAATGGGTAAAAAAATTAAAAGTGCTGTGATTGAAAAAGCTAAAGAGGTAAAAGAATTAACTGAGCCTGTCTATAACGAAATAGTAGAACAAGTTAAGTCTGAATATGAAAATATTAAAGAAATGGATCCTGAAGAATTAGCTGGTGTTATACTACAAATCAAAGACAGCTGGGAAAATGTTAAATTAGAGCTAGATGCTCAAAAAGAGATAGCAGAAGAGGAGGAGAAAAAAACTAAAAAAAAGAGATTGTTTGGAAAGAAGGAAAAATAAAGTAAGAGACCCGAAAGGGTCTTTTGCTTTATTTGATTTAAAATTGATGATAAAATAGAAAGATATGAAGAATCCAAAAGAAATCACCTTAGAAACAATAGAATGGGAATCGCCTGAGTATATTCATAGAGACCACAGCAATGATTGGTTTTGGGGTCTTGGTCTAATTACCCTACTGTCTGTCATTATCGCTATTTGCAAAGGAAACTATATATTTGGAATATTTCTTTTATTGGCAGGATTTAGTTTAATTTTATTTTCAATTAAAAGACCAGAAATCAATAAAAATAAAATAGAAACAAAAGGTCTTTCTATCCAGGGTACTTTTTATCAATGGAGTTTTTTAAAAAGTTTCAATATTAAAGACACGAGAGATGATAATTTGTTTAAACTCCTCATAGAGTCAAATAAAAGATTCTTACCAATCTTGACTGTTTTAGTCCCAAAAGAAATTGAGGAGAAGGTGGAAGATAACCTGTCTAAAGTAATGAAAAAATCAAACATAGATGAAACCGGAAGTACTGTCTTTATGGATAAAATTGGTTTTTAGCTTGCGAGTCTCTATTAAATAGTGTAGATTAAAACCAAAACAACTTGGTCCCGTCGTTCAATGGATAGGACGTAACTTTGCGGAAGTTATGATGCAGGTTCGATTCCTGCCGGGATCACAACAGTATTTTAATGTTTTTGATTATCCTTTACATGTGTTATAATTAAAAGGTAGTCGATTTTTATTAAAAAATACAATCTCTATAATATGGAAGGTCAAAATTTTAACGAGGTCACAGAAGAAAAAAAAGAAGAAGTTGCCACTCCAGAGCAAAAAAGCCCTGAGGCAAAGCCTAAATTCATTAAGGTCCTCATTTGGATAATAATTGCCCTATTGGTTGTTTACTTAATTGTTACAATCACTGGCAAGAAAAATATGCCAACAGAAGAACCTACTAATGAAGGAAATAGTTCAGAGGTAACAGAAAATCCAGTTGTTGCCCCAGAGGAATAATTTAATTTAAATTAAAACAATAATAAAACCCAACTTAGTTGGGTTTTATTGTTTTAATTATTTATTTATCATTTTTGAGACTCTAGACTTTTTTCTGGAAGCAGTATTTTTTTTGATAACTCCCTTTTTGGCTGCCTTGTCTATAGAGCTATAAAATTCTGGTAGAACTTTTTTAGCTTCTTCTTTTTTCTTCTCTTTAACTAATTTCTCTATTTTCTTAAAAGACTCTTTAACATTCTTTTTATTACGATCATTAGCTGCTTTTTTTACAAGAGAACCCCTTAATGCTTTTTTTGCTGATTTTGTAATTGGCATATTTTTTTATTAATTATATTTTTTAATTATATTCAAGACTAGCAATCATGAATACCAAAATATTAACAGAAAAACAGATAAAAGTAAACGCCAAGTCTTGTCTAACGCAAAATGA
>CAZQUJ010000017.1:0-10246 GCA_964596605.1 uncultured Candidatus Saccharibacteria bacterium
AGTAAAAAATATTTTAAGAATCAATTCTCTGAATTTATATACTACCGAACATATGCTAAATGGATAGAAGGAGAAAACAGAAGAGAAACTTGGATAGAGACAGTTGACCGCTACATTGATTTCATGAGAAAGAATTTGGGTAATAAACTAAAGGAGGCAGAATATAAAGAAGTAAGGGAGGCTATCCTAAAACAAGAAACAATGCCATCAATGCGTTTAATGCAATTTGCTGGTAAAGCAGCAGAAACAACAAATGTTTGTGCATACAACTGTTCTTTCATTGCTCCTTCTTCTTTAGAGGACTTCGGAGAAACAATATACATATTAATGTGTGGTTCAGGGGTTGGATTTTCAGTTGAAAGCAAGAATATTCAAGCTTTGCCTCAAATTAAGATTCAAACTGGTAAAAAAATGCCAACTTTTGTTGTTCCAGATACTAAAGAAGGATGGGCAGATGCTCTGGTTTTAGGCATGAAGACTTGGTTTGACGGAAATGATATAGAATTTGACTTTTCTGAATTACGCCCAGCTGGAGCAAGGTTAAAAACAATGGGAGGAAAAAGTTCTGGTCCACAACCACTAATCAATTTACTTGGTTTTACCAGAGAAAGAATATTAAAGAGACAAGGAAGACATCTAAGGAATATAGATGCTCATGACATAATGTGCAAGATAGGGGAATGTGTTGTTTCTGGAGGGGTTAGACGAAGTGCTTTGATTTCTCTATCAGATTTTGATGATACAGAAATGAGAGATGCCAAAGTTGGACAGTTTTGGGTATCAGAACCACAAAGAATGTTGGCTAACAACTCGGCTACATATAACTCAAAGCCGACAGAAACAGAATTTTTGGAAGAATGGATTTCTTTAATTAAGTCAGGGGCTGGAGAGAGAGGAATTTTTAACAGAGAATCTCTATACAAAACCCTACCAAAGAGGAGAATAGAACTTTCTAAAAAGTATATTGGTGAAATGGGAACTAATCCTTGTGGTGAAATTATTTTAAGGTCCAAACAGTTTTGTAATTTGTCTGAAGTAGTAGCTAGAGAAAATGATACAGAAGCTTCACTTCTAAGGAAAATTAGAGTTGCTACTATCCTAGGAACATATCAATCAACTTTAGTTAAGTTTCCATATCTCAGCAAAACATGGAAAGAAAATTGTGAAGCTGAAAGACTTTTAGGTGTCTCCATAACTGGACAATGGGATTGTAAAATAGTTAGAGATGCTAAAATATTAGACAAATTAAAAGCTGAAGCAATTAAGGTTAACAAGATATATGCTAAAAGATTTGGCATAAATCCATCTGCTGCCATTACTTGCGTAAAGCCATCAGGAACTGTTTCTCAAACAGTTGACTGTGCTTCAGGAATGCACCCAAGACATGCCCCATACTATATTAGAAGAGTTAGAATTTCATCTACCGATGCTTTGTTTAAAATGCTAAAAGATCAAGGGGTTCCATATCATCCTGAAATAGGGCAGACACAAGAAGATGCTAATACTTTTGTTTTAGATTTTCCAATGAAGTCTCCAACTGGTTCGGTTTGTAAAGATGATGTTTCAGCTATCGAACAATTGGAACACTGGAAGGTAGTTAAATTAAACTACACCGAACACAATCCTTCAGTAACTATTTCAGTCGGAGATAACGAATGGATTAAAGTAGCTCATTGGTTGTATCAGAATTGGGATATAATCGGCGGGCTTTCTTTCTTGCCAAGAAATGATTTTGTATATCAGTTAGCTCCATATGAAGCTATTGACGAAAAGAGATATAAAGAGTTATCTAAAAAAATGCCAGAGATTGATTTTTCAAAGGTCACAGTTTATGAATTAAAAGATGAAACAGAAGTCAAGAAAGAATTAGCCTGCGTTTCTGGAACCTGTGACATTATTTAATTTGCTAAAGGTCTTTTATTAGATTAACATAAGGCGCCACTAGTGGCGCCTTTGCTTTAAAGTCTATATAATAAAAAAATGAGATCAACATTAATTGTGTTTTTAATTTTAATATTTATTGGTGGAATTTATTTTATTTACCACTATTCACAAGAAGACGAGACCGGGCCACTTGATTCATTCGCTACGTGTGTAGAAAAATCAGATGCTAAATTTTTTGGAGCTTTTTGGGATGTCTCAACTCGTGAGCAAAAAAAGCTTTTTGGTCCATCAAAAAGGCTTCTGCCATATGTTGAATGTACTGTATCTCCAGAGATGTATCAGTTTCAAAATGATGATTGTAAAAAAGAGGGGATAGAGACTTATCCAACTTGGCTTTTTAAAGATGGAAGTTATATTTTTGGAGTTGCTAATTTGGAAAAAATTGCTGAAAAGACAAATTGCCAATTGCCCATTTAAGTATTGAAAAATAAGGGTATTTTTTGAAAGATTGCGTCTTTATTTTGTGATATAATAGAGACATGAACAAAACAATTATAGCTAATTGGAAGATGAATCCAGCTACCTCAAAAGAGGCTGAATCTCTTCTTAGTTTAACCAAAAAGAAATTACCAATTTTAAAAAACAAAACAGTTGTTGTCTGTCCTCCTTTCCCTTATCTATCAATTTACAAAAATTTTAAATCCAAAAAGATATTACTTGGAGCTCAAAATGTTTCGCCTGATGAAAAAGGTTCTCACACCGGAGAAGTTTCTCCTTCAATGCTTTCAGATTTTGGAGTTAGTTTTGTAATAGTTGGACATGGAGAATGTCGAGCCAGAGGAGAAGATAATTTATTGATTAATAGAAAAGTTTTAAATTTAATTAAAAATAATTTAATTCCCGTTTTGTGTATTGGAGAAAAAGAAAGAGATCAAGAAGGAGGATATCTTTCATTCTTAGAAGAACAGATTAAACAATCTCTTTTGGGAGTAAACAAAACACAAGTTAAACAAATATTCATTGCTTATGAACCTATTTGGGCTATCGGACAAGATGCTAAAAGGGAAGCTTCCAAAGAAGAGTTCATGGAAATAAAAATATTTATCAGAAAAATATTAGCTGATTTATATGATCCCAATACAGCTTCACTAATTCCTGTATTGTTCGGTGGCTCAGTTAACTCATCTAATGCAAGGTATTATGTAGATGAAGCTGGGGCTGACGGATTATTAGTTGGTCGTGATAGCTTAGATGCCGAAAAATTTGAGGGAATAGTCAGAGCTTTAGATTAAAATGAAAACGATTAAAGAATTAAAAAATATATCAGGGAAAAAAGTTTTGCTTCGAGCTGATTTTAATGTGCCGATTAAAAATGGCAAGATAACTTCTACTTTTAGAATAGAAAAAACAATTCCAACAATTTCTTTTTTACAAAAGAAAGGAGCGAAGGTAATAATTATTTCTCATTTGGGAGATAAAGGGGAAGAGAGTTTGGAAATTGTTGCCAAAGAAATTAAAAAACATGTTAAAGGATTTAAGTTTATCCCCACACCTATATTGTCAGACGAGACAGAAGAAGCAATTAAATCCATGAAAAAAGGGGAAGTGATATTACTTGAAAACATTCGTCGAGAGGAAGGAGAAAAAAAGAACTTTCCTTCATTTGCCAGAGCTCTTTCTCGTTATGGAGATATTTATGTTAATGATGCCTTTTCTGTTTGTCACCGAGAGCATGCTTCAGTTGTTGGTATAACTAAACACATACCAGGCTATGCTGGTTTACAATTAATGGAAGAAATAGATAACTTGTCTAAAGTCTTTGTTCCCAAACATCCATTTTTGTTTATCTTAGGTGGGGCTAAATTTGAAACAAAAATTCCTTTAGTTAAAAAGTTTTTACGCTTAGCCGACACTGTCTTTATTGGTGGAGCCATTGCCAATGATTTCTTGAAAGCTAAGGGATATGAAGTTGGAAATTCTTTGGTTGGAGAAGAAAATTTTCAAATACCACTTTTCTTAAAAAACAAAAAATTGATCCTACCAGAAGATGTAATTGTTTCTGATGGAACAAAAAAAAGAACTGTTTCGGTTAAAGAAGTTCTACCAAATGAAACAATTCTTGATGTTGGACCAAATACTATTGGGAAAATAAAAAAGATAGCTAGTGAATCAAAATTGATTTTATGGAATGGACCACTTGGAAAATATGAAGATGGGTTTGATGGTTCATCATCTGATTTGTTAAAAGAAATTGCTAAGAGCAAAGCCACCAGTATTATAGGAGGAGGGGATTCTGTTGCATTGGTAAACAAACTAAAACTTGGAAATAAAATTAGTTTTCTTTCGACTGGGGGAGGGGCCAGTTTAGACTTTTTAGCTAAAGGAATACTTCCTGGAATTAGAGGACTAAACTAGAAACTTTTTAATTTTCTTGGCTATTTTTTCAGCCTCACCTTTTTCATATCTTTTTTTAGGATATTCTTTGAAGTTGTCTTTGTAGTATCTAGGGATTAGGTGAATATGGAAATGAGGAACTTCATTTCCGATTACCGAAATTGAAACAAAGTCACACTTAAGACTTTTCTTTAAAACAAGCATCATCTTTTTAGCTAAACAGAAAATATCCTTAATTGTTTTATCTTCTGCTTCCTGCATCCAGATAACGTGTTTCTTAGGAATGATTAAAAGGTGTCCTGGGTTAACAGGTTTAATATCTAAAAAAATTAAAAAGTTTTTATCCTCATAAATTTTATGAGAGGGGATTTCCCCTTTAATGATTTTGCAAAAAATACAGTTATTCATGTCTATAGAATATCATATTTTAATTGATTAAGGAAAAGCCACAAGAAGTCTTATACATATTTCTTTTTAACGTCTTTAGCTGAATAAATATCTGGTTCATTGTCTAAAAAACTAAAGCTCTCAGAGTATGCATTAATGTTTAATATTTCAGAAAGATTAGAATTAAAATTCTTGGGGAAGGGGATTATTACAGCTTCGGGGGTATCTCTTCTTCCGATCACTAGAGATTGCCTTTTCTCTATAATGGTGTTTATTATTCCACTGATATTTTTTCTAAATTCTGTGGTTGAAAGTGTTTTTATATTCATGTACATATTGTACAAAAATGTATAAGATTTATTAACCCCCTTCTTACTTATCCACCCATTTGTTGTATAATTGAAAAATATGCCAAACAAAGAAGCCCTGATTGAAATACTTTTACAAAACAGGGGAATAAAAAGAGAAGACTGGGATAAATTCTTAAATCCATCATATGAAGATGGACTTTCCGATCCATTTCTTTTAAAAGATATGGAAAAGGCTGTTGTTCGTATTTTTGAAGCTATAGAAGCCAATGAAAAAATTGTTATTTACAGTGATTATGATAGTGATGGAATTCCAGCTTCGGTTATAATGCATGATTTTTTCAAAAAGATTGGTTTTGAAAACTTTTCTGTCTATATCCCTGATAGATATGATGAAGGATATGGACTATATCCCAAAATCATAGATTCTTTTATAAAAGACAAAGTTAATTTGTTAATCACTTTTGATCTTGGCATAACTGCCGTTTCAGAAGTTGCTCAAGCTGAAGCATCTGGAATGGATGTCATAATTACTGATCATCATTTGCCTCAAGCTGAAATACCAAGAGCCTATGCTGTTATTGATCCAAAAACAGAAAGTGACAAAAGCTACAAAGAACTTTGTGGAGCAGGAATTGCTTTTAAATTGGTTCAAGCTTTAGTTAAAAAATATGGTGAATATTGGAAGATTAATAATGGATGGGAGAAATGGTTGCTTGATATGGCTGGATTAGCCACCATTGCTGATCAGGTTCCGTTGCTAGAAGAGAATAGGGTCTTGGCTTTTTATGGTCTAAAAGTTCTACAAAAAGGACGACGTCCTGGATTGTCTGAGCTTTTGAAAAAAGCATCAGTTGATATTTCTAAAATGAACGAAGAAGATGTTTCTTTTACTTTAGCTCCACGAATAAACGCAGCTTCACGAATGGCAAGTCCAATGTTGGCTTTTGAAACTCTTTCAACTAGTGATATTGCTAGAGCAAAATATTTAGCCGATGAACTTTCAAGAATAAATGATGATCGTAAATATTTAGTGGCTAACATTATGAAGGAAGCCAACAAAATTTTAAAAAAGCGAGAACTAAACGAAGTAATTGTTTTAGGAAACCCAAAATGGAAAGTTGGAGTCCTGGGTATTGTGGCTTCTAAAATTGTTGAAGAATACAAAAAGACAGTTTTTGTCTGGGGAAGAGAAGGGGACTGTTTGAAAGGCTCTTGTCGTTCTCTGGGGGATGTAAATTTAGTTGATGTCATGAGTTCTTTGCCAGAAAATAGCTTGATTGATTTTGGTGGACACAAAATGGCGGGAGGATTTTCTGTTTCGCACCAGGAAATTCATTTTCTTGAAGAAAGAATCTTAAGTGTTTACAAAGAAAAAGTTGAGAGAATAGAAGAAAAACAAACTGAAGCTGAACTTACCATTGACCTATTAGATGTTACCGAAGAAAACTACAGGGCTATAGAAAAACTTGCTCCTTTTGGTTTGGCTAATCCAAGACCAAAGTTTCTTTTCAAAAATATTGAAGTTTTTTCAGCTAAAGAGTTTGGAAAAGAAAAGAATCATTTGGAGCTAGTTTTTAAAAACAGTCGAGGTAGGCAAATTAAAGCCATTGCTTTCTTTAAAACAATGAAAAGTTTTAATTGTTCTGTTTCAGCTGGTTCAAAAATAGATTTAGTTGCTACTCTAGAAAAAAATAATTTTGCTGGTCGTAGCGAGCTAAGATTAAGAATTATTGATATACTGTAGCTATGCAAAAATTAGAAATATATACAGATGGTTCATCATTAGGTAATCCAGGACAAGGAGGTTGGGGTGTGGTTATAACCAAAGAAGGGAAAGTAATTAAAGAACTTGGTGGTTTTGAAAAAATGACAACTAACAACAGAATGGAAATTAAAGCTGTTATAGAATCATTAAAGTATTTTAAAAACTCTAGAGAAGAAGTTGTCATTTTTGTTGATTCCAACTATGTTCTTCTTGGTATTACAAACTGGATTTTTAATTGGCAGAAAAACGGCTGGAGAACGGCTAACAAAAAGCCAGTTCTCAATCAAGATTTGTGGCAAGAACTGTTTGATTTAAAAGAAAACTGCTTATCTAAACTATCTTGGCAAAAAGTTAAAGGTCACGCCGGCCATGTTTACAATGAAAGAGCCGATGAAATAGCTACTAGTTGTGCCTCAGAGCAAAAAACCCATTCATAAAAGAATGGGTTTTTTAATTTAAAATGAAAAAGATAGAAATAATTATAATTTTGATTTTAGTTAGTATTTCTTTATTAAGGTTCGTCTTTCAAGACAAAGATGATTCTGGTTTTGATAAAGTTGTTGGAGAGGAGATAACATTTGAAGGCATGATAATTGAAGACCCTGACATTAGAATAAATAATCAACATTTAAAAATGAAAATAAATGGTTATAAAAATAATATTTTAGTAATGACAAGTCGAGACAAAGAATATTCTTACGGTGATTCTGTTAGAGTTTTTGGGATGTTAGAAAAACCAGAAAATTTTGTGACTGATAACGGAAGGGAATTTAATTACAAAAGATATTTAGCTAACCAGAAAGTATATTATTTAGTTAAAAGAGCAGAAGTGGAAATCATTTCAACTGGAGGGGGTAATCAAATTAAAAGTTTTCTTTTTAATTTAAAAAGAAATTTTATTAAAAATGTAAATAAAGTTTTGGCTAGCCCAGAAAGTGATTTAGCAAATGGTCTTGTCTTGGGAGTCAGAGGTGGTTTTGACGAAGATTTAAAAGGGGAGTTAATAGATACGGGGACAATTCATATTGTCGCTCTTTCTGGTTACAATGTTTCAATCATCGCCGAAGCGGTTATAAAATTTTTTGGACTAATACTACCAGCTAGTATTTCTATTGTTTTAAGTATTGTTATAATTATTCTATTTGTCTTAATGACTGGAGCCAGTGCGACAATAGTTAGAGCTGGAGTTATGGCAATCATTATGCTTTTTGGGAGATTAACCGGTCGGACATACTTAGCTGGTCGAGCTTTGGTTATAACCGGATTAGTCATGATTGTTTTTTCGCCGACGATTATAACTGATATGTCCTTTCAGTTATCGTTTATAGCAACTGCTGGAGTTTTGTTTGTTACTCCAAAAGTTATTAAAATTTTTAAATTTATTCCCCTTCGTTTTGGTTTAAGAGAGATAATTTCATCAACTGTTTCAGCATCAATTTCTGTTTTACCACTTTTACTTTATTTAACCGGAGTTTTTTCTTTGGTCTCTATACCAACAAATATTATTATCGCTTTAGCTATTCCTTATGCTATGTTTCTTGTCTTTTTAACTGGAATATTTCCACCACTATCTATATTTTTTGGTTATTTAGCTAGTTTAATTCTTTCTTTTATTTTATTCATTATTCATTTTTTTGGCTCATTATCTTTCTCTAGTTTTACAATCTATCTTTTTCCATTGTGGTTAACAATTTTAATTTATTTATTTTTAATTTGGTGGGTTTTTGTAAAAAATGAAAAATCGTAAAAAACAAATAGGATATATATTAATTCTTTCAATTATATTTTTGGGAATTTTTGCTTTTTATTTATCTTTTAAAGAAAACAAAGAGTTTGGTCTTTTGAAAGTAATATATCTTGATGTTGGGCAAGGGGATGCGGTGTATATTGAAACACCAAATAGGAAACAGATATTAATAGATACTGGTCCAAGTGCTTTGACTTTATCTAGGCTTTCAAAAGTCATGCCTTTTGCCGATCGTTCTTTAGATTTAGTTATCTTAACCCATCCAGATTCTGATCATATAGGTGGAGCTTCTGTCATTCTAGATTCTTATAGGGTTGGTAGTATTTTGGTCAGCGGTTCATATTCTGATTCTTCTTTGTCCATTGAACTTAACAACAAGATTGAAAAACTAAAATTGAATAAAATTGTAGCCGAAAGAGGGCAACGTTTTGTATTGGATAAAGATATCTATTTAGATATTCTTTTTCCTAATCGAGATGTCAAAGATTTAGAAAGCAATGAGACATCTATTGTTTCAAAACTTTCTTATGGTCAAAAATCTTTTATGTTTGTGGGGGATTCTTCTATATATAATGAAAATGTAATAATTTGGAAAGAACAAGAGAAAACACTTGATAGTGATGTTTTGCTTTTAGGGCATCATGGTTCCAAAACTTCATCTAGTCTTTTGTGGTTGGAAAAGGTTAGTCCAGAGTTGGCTATAATCTCGGCGGGGTTGAATAATCGTTTTGGTCATCCAGATAAAGAAGTTCTGGATCGATTAAATACTCCTTATCTTATTACTTTTTCAGAAGGGAATATAGTCTTGTTATCTGATGGACAAAAGATATTAAGAAAATAAAAACCCTGATGTTTAATTCAGGGTTTTTATTTTATAATTCCGGCTTTCTTTAAGACTGCATAGGCACCATTTTTATTGATAGTTTTAATTGCTTTGGTGGAAATGGTCAGAGAGAAGTATTTCTTTAATTCAGGAACATATATTCTCTTTTTTTGTAAGTTGGCATACTTGCGAACCTTACCAGTCGGATTAAATTTAGTAGCACGAACAGAGTTGGAGTATCCTCCAGCTACCTTTGAACTCTTTTTGGTTATTGGACAAACTTTCGCCATATGTGAAATTATGCTATCATACATTTCGTAATAATGCAAACGTGATTCTACTTATTACCTTTAATTATGTCTACTATTAATGGAATATTTTATATCATAGTTCTGATTATGTCAGTCGTAATCCATGAGGTTGCCCATGGTTATTCGGCATATCTTTTAGGGGATACCACTGCATACCACAAGGGGAGATTAACATTAAATCCACTTAAGCACCTAGATCCTTTTGGTTCAATTATATTACCACTTCTTTTGATTTTGACTAATTCTGGTTTTGTTATCGGTTGGGCCAAACCTGTTCCTTACAATCCAGCTAATTTAAAAAAATGGAAGTATAGTGAATTGGTTGTAGCTATATCTGGTATTTTGGCTAATTTGTCTTTGGTTGTTTTGTTTTCGGTGGTTATAAGGGTAGCGATGTATCTTGGATTGCCATTTCTCTCTGGACCTGGGGTGATAGCACCTTTCTATCAAATAACTTCAATTATTGTTATTACTAATTTAGTCTTGGCTTTTTTCAACTTAATACCAATACCACCACTTGATGGTTCTAAGGTTCTCTTTTCTCTTTTACCAGCTCGTTTTTTAAATTTTAAAATATTTCTTTCTCGCTGGGGGTTCTTTATTTTAGTTTTCTTTATTGTTTTT
>CAZQUJ010000018.1:0-10097 GCA_964596605.1 uncultured Candidatus Saccharibacteria bacterium
TTTTCTTGTATTTTTGTTATTTAATATATAAACTATATTTATACTATGGATGAATTTAATGGTTTAGATGGGGAGAAAATAACAAACGGAAAGAAAGATTCTACTGCGGAGAATTTTATTTTATGGGAGCATGGGACTTTTGAAAAGATTAAAAATATAAATGAGCAAGATAGGAATATTATTATCCACAGAGTTTTAGAACATTCGGTTGAAGATGGACTCAGGTTGATGGAAAATAATGGTTTTAAGAGCTCTGATTATCTAGATTTTGTTACTACTCCAGATTTTTATATTAAACATACAGATTTGGTAAAAGAAATAATAAGGACAGCTAGACCTTTGGTTAAGAGTGAGGAAGACAAGAAAAAACTAAAAGAACTAGAACAATATGCTGAAAAAAATAATATTTTATTGAAAGATGGAAAATTTGATATTTCAAATCCATCTTTTCAGGGTGATAAAAAGTTAAAGACACCAGAAGCCAAAGAATTACTGTCAGATATAGATGATTGGTATTCAGAATTTTTAAAGAGTAGAAAATTAGATTACAGGGAAACAGATTTTAGATCGAAAGGAGAAAAGTTGGGGGAAGAAGCTTTGCAGACAATGGAAACGGCCCTGGTTTCTAATTTTTATAGACGAGATGTTCTTGATAGATTGCTGAGGAATCTATTAACAACTTCTCCAGAAGAAGTAAATAAATTAGTTTTATCTATATTTTCTAAAAATAAAGAATTAAAAGAAAGATATAAATACGGTGGTGTTGAACTTTATTTAAGCAAACTTAATAAAGGTTTTGAAAGCAAGGAAGATCTATTTAAAGAGATGCTTAAGAACTCAGGGCTCAAGAAATATGATCCATATGAATCGCTTTTAAATGAAGAGTCGGTAGATGAAATATGTAATTTTTATGGGATTGATCCAGGGTCTATAAAATCAAAAACAGAATATAAACCATTAGACATTACATTAAAAACAAAAATATCTATAGCTCAAGATGAACTCATAAAAGAAATTGGGGGTGAGTTAGTTTATAATGAGGAAACGGGAGAGTATGAGTTAAAAGAAGAAAAAGAAACAAAATATCTAACAGAAGAAAAAATGTTAGATAAGTTGGAAGAACTCATTAAACAAGGGGCTGATAAAGACTATATTGCTGTGAACTTAATGGGTCTTGATTCAGAAAGGGCTTGGCAATTGAGAGACGAATATAAAAATGATCCAAATGTTGATAAGGGTTGTATTCTCGTAGGTCTTGGTGGTCTTGATTCAGAAAGGGCTTGGCAATTGAGAGAAGAATTGAAAAATGATCTAATGGGGAGAGAAGATAGAAACATTTCCAAGAAAGATAAATTAAATACAGATGAAGAATGTATTGTTATGAGTCTCTGTGGTGTAGATTCTGATAGGGCCTGGAAAATGCGTCGAGAGCTCATTAATCTAGGTGTTGATAAAAACATTGTTTTCAAAAGTATCACTGGTCTTGGTTCAGACAAAGCTTGGGAAATGAGAGATGAACATAAAAATGATCCAGATTTTAATAGGGGTTTTACGCTTGTAAGTCTTGCTGGTCTTGATTCAGAAAGGGCTTGGCAATTGAGAGATAAAAATAAAAATGATCCTAGTCTAAGTTTTAGTATTGTCTCAAGTCTTACTGGTTTAGATTCAGAAAAAGCTTGGCAATTTAGAGATGAATATAAAAATGATCCACGCCTTAGGCTATACCTTGTTGATAGTATCACGGGTCTTGATTCAGACGAAGCTTGGAAAATGCGAGAAGAATTTAAAAAGTATCCTACCTTACGTGAATCTGTTGCTCTGAGTCTCAGAGGTTTAGATTCAGACTTGGCCAGGAAAATGAGTGAAGAGTTTAAGGATGATTATTATAAAAAAACCTTCTCCAATGATTATTTTATATGGGAAACTTATCTTGTCTGTCCGTTTAACAAGAAAAATTTTGATAAAAACAACGATGATAATAGCAAACTAGAACTTTTTAATTTACTAAATAAATTTTCCCAAATTACTTTATCTAAAAAGGAAACAAAAGAAAACGAAGAAACAAAAGAAAATAATGAAACAAAATATCTAACAGAAGAAAAAATTCTGGATAAGTTGGAAGAATTTATCGAGCAAGGAGTTAGTAAAGTGTCTATTGCCCAAGGTTTAGCCGGTCTTGATTCAGACAGAGCTTGGGAAATGCGTCAGGATTTAATTGATAAAGGGTGTAGCAAAGGTTCTATTCTATTAGGTTTAGCCGGTCTTGATTCAGACAGAGCTTGGGAAATGCGAAAAAATTTAATTCAACAAGTGACTGATAAAAGATGTATCATTCACAGTCTCGCCGGTCTTGATTCAGACAGAGCTTGGAAATTGAGAAATGAATATAAAAATGATCCTAGTATGATTTATGCTGTTATCTCAAGTCTTACTGGTTTAGATTCAAGAAAATCCTGGGAAATGAGAGAAGAATTTAAGAATGATCCCACGTATAAAGGTTGGATTGTCAAAAGTCTCACTGGTCTTGACTCAAGAAAAGCCTGGGAAATGAGAGAAGAATGTAAAAATGATCCAAATGTTGATAGGGGCTTTATTCTCATAGGTCTTGCTGGTCTTGATTCAGAAAGAGCTTGGCAGTTAAGAGAGGAACTGAAAAATGATGCAGATTTCTATATTAAGGGCTGTCTCATTGAAGGTCTCACTGGTCTTGATTCATACAGGGCGTGGAAAATAAGAGAAGAACAACTTAAATGGTGTTCTATTAATAAGGGAAAACCCATCGGAGATCCTTCTATACTTGAAACAATTGCTTGGAGTCTTAACGGTCTAGATTCAGACAAAGCTCGTAAAATGCGTGAAGAATTTAAGGGTTATTTATATGAATCAACTTTTTCAAATGGATTTAATTCTTTCTATGTTTGGCAACCGCTAAACACAGAAAAATTTAAAAAAAATGGAAAAACATCTCAGACAAAAACAAAAAAAGATAAAACTGGTAATTTTAATAAAAAATCATATTTAGAAGATATAGATAATTATTTCAAAAAATTTAGCACAGGAGAAGATAAAATATCAATGACCCAAGTATCTGGTCTAAGCTCTATAATTAGAGAAGTTCCAAAAGAGTTTTTAAGAACAATGTCTGCAAAAAGAGACCACAGAGCACAGTCTACTAGGTTAATGAATAAGATTTTTCCGAGTGCCTATAAAGAAATAGAAAGAGGCAAATATGGGAGAAAGCCTGCTTCCGCGAAGGATTACTTAACCCCTAAGGAAACTAATGAATTATTTGGGAGAGATCAAGAGGGTAATAAAATAGACCTAAACGAAGAGGTTTTGCGTTTTCGTGAGCCAGTAACTGGTTTTATTGTTTTTAATATGTACAGTAAGGTGATAGGTGATAATAAATGGAGTTCATCTTTTGAATTTAGTGTAGCTAGAAATGAAATTAAAAAAGCAAAAGAGATAACTATTACCTTACCAAATATAGGTAACAAGGTTTCCTTACCTAAATTCATAGACAGCAATATCATTACAGAGAGAACAAAAGGAATAAAAAATGGAAAAGAATTTTCTTTGACTCCAGAGATAAATTCTTTTGGGGGTGGTTTAGTTTTAGATACTAAAAAGGCTGAAGAAATTGTTTACTCTCTCGAGATAGATGAAATCCCTCGGGTAATGAGGGATATAAAAAGTAATGAGTATGATAATTATAAAAATAAATTTCTTCAAAATAACGGCAAAGAGATAGTATCACCTATTGTAGAACTACCAGATGAAATAGAACTTTTTATAGAAAAGATTAAAGATAAAGACCCAAGAGAAAGAGTTGAATCAATTGAAAGTTTTGTCAGGTCTATCTGTCATTATGATATGAAAAACAAAGAAGTAGCTAGTCTGAAAAATGGAAAATCTTTTGAAGAATTACTTTCTATAATGGAGGACAGGATGTATGAATTAAAAGAAGTAGATTCTGGTAAAAGTTTGTCTGGTAAAAAATATGCTGGAGTTTGTGCTGATTTTGCGGTTCTTACAACTGCTATTTTAAGAAAAGCCGGTTTTATGTCTGGGGTTTTAACTGGTTTCAATTTGTCAGATAGTGAATCATCTTATGTGAAAAATGCCCATGCTACCTCCTTTGTAGTTTGGCCAAATAGGAGGGGAGAAAATTGTATTTTTTCTGTAGATGGTACACCATCTGGAATAGAAGGAATTTCGACGATGTCTATAGAAGAGAAAAAGTCACTCAGAGAATCTCTTATGGGTGAAATTAAAAAAGAAGGAGAAGAAAAACTAGAAGAAATTAAAAAAATCTTAGACAGTTATGATGAAGAATCAATAGAGAAGTTGACTAATGGTCAGTTGGAAGAAGCCCTAAATAATATCCTTGATTATGGAGTTAACAAAGAAAGTTTAAGAACTATAACTAGCGTGTTTAATGCCTATTGGTATTCTCCTATTAAGAAATTAGATTTAGATCAAATTGAGAGTAAGATTATTTTTACGAGTTTGTTGGATGACACGATAAGGGAAGTCAAGGAAGAGGGTGATTCTGGAGAGATAGAGAATAGTGGTGGAAAATTATTTGAAGTTATAAATGAGTTTATAAAAAGGTTTTCAAAAGAAGACAAAAATATAAGTGGTTTTAATCAGGCAAAAAAGATAAGAGATTTGTCTAGTAGCTTTTTAAATAAGGATCAGTTAAAAGCAATGACCGTTATCATTTCCTATCTGGAAGCAAAGAAGGTAAAGTAGATTATTGCAACATTCCTAAGTAATGTTTTAGGGTGTATATCCAGTCCTCGTCAATCTGACCTCCTTCCTGTTTTTGCTTAAGAAGCCATTCTAAATAGCCTCTATCTTCTTTAGCAACATTGCTAATTTCTTGACCGACATATTTTCCAAAATTAAAGTGTTTGAATATAGATGGGTGAGAGGAAATCTTAGCCATTTTTTCTATAGCTCCTTCATCATCTAGATTGTCTGTTGTTTTAATTTTATTAAATAATCTTTCAAAAAGTTTTTCTAAGACCAAAACATCTCCAAGTGCGTCGTGAGCTTCAGCTTCAATTTCTATACCCAAAAGATATCTTAGATACTGAAGATTGTATTTTTCAATTTTTCCTTCCGGGTCTAATGCTCTAGCTACTCTTAATGTACAGATAAAATTCTTTGGAATTATTTCTTCCTTTTTAAGCATGTTTAAATCAAAGGCAGCATTGTGAGCAACAACAAAATTATTTTCATTTTCAAAAAGATCTTTAACATTTTGGTAATCAGAGGATCCCTTAAAGGATGGTTTGTCCTCCACCATTTTATTAGATATATGATGTATTGCAGAAGCTTCTGGGGGGATTGGGATAGGAGGTTTATATAAATTGTTAAACTCAGTATCTTTTGTTTTGTAGGCTAATTGGCAGAGGAAATCTTTTTCTGTGTTACCAGTTGTTTCGGTATCAAAAAAAATAATTTGTTTGTTCATGCTGGTATTTTAGCACATATTTTGTATAATAAAACTATGAATTTACATCAAACAATTAAAGATCAAATACAAAAGTGCATGAAGGAGGGGGACAAAGTTCGCTTGGAGGTTATGAGAGGCTTGGTTACAGCCTTTACTAATGAATTAGTAGCTAAAAAGAGAACACCCCAAGATTTTTTAACAGACGAGGAAGCCTTAGAGGTAATTATTCGTTTATCTAAACAAAGGAAGGATTCAATAGATCAGTTTACCAAGGGTGGCCGAATGGATTTAGTTGAAGAAGAAACAAAACAACTAGAAATCTTGTCAGAGTATCTACCTAAGATGATGGAGGAAGGAGAGATAGAAGAAATAGCTAAAATAAAAAAAGAAGAATTGGGTTTAACTGATCCAAATAAAAAAGGGATGCTGATGTCAGCCCTTATGAAAGAGTTAAAAGGTAAAGCAGATGGAACTATAGTTAAAGAAGTCGTAGATCAATTATTTATTTAATTTTAATTAAAATGAAAATTATTTTAAATTGGGTTTTAATTTCAGTTTCAGTTTTTGTAACAACCAAGATTATTTCTGGGATTGTTGTTGATCCTATTTGGGTAGCTTTGGTAGTTGGAGCATGTTTAACGCTATTTAATATGTTTATCAAACCAATTATTAAGGTTTTAACCCTACCTCTTAATATCTTAACTCTCGGATTATTTTCTCTTGTAGTTAATAGCGTTTTATTCTGGTATCTAGGAACATTTATAAAAGGATTTGAAGTTTCAACATTCACCGCTGCTTTTGTCGGAGCTCTTGTTGTTTCAGTTATTAATTGGTTGTTCTCAAAAGTATTTAGGGTTGTTGATTAATTTTAAATGATGAATTTTTTTAAAAAAAAGAAGATACTAGTAACACATGGAGGAGGTTTCCATGCTGATGATTTGTTTGCTACAGCTGTGTTGTCTATCGTTTTTGATGGGCGCATAAAAATAATAAGAACTAGAGACCAAGAGATTATTAAAAAAGCTGATGTTGCTTATGATGTGGGTGGCGTTTATGATCCAGAAAATAATCGTTTTGACCATCATCAGAAAGGAGGAGCTGGCCAAAGAGAAAATGGAATACCTTTTTCTTCTTTTGGTGCGGTTTGGAAAAAATATGGAGAGCAGATTTGTGGAAGCAAAGAAGTGGCAGATAAAATAGATAGAAAAATAGTCCAGCCAATAGATGCTACGGATAATGGGGTTGATATCTCAAGGCCTATTTTTAATGATGTACTAGCTTATACCGTAGATTCTATATTTTTATCTGAAATTCCAACACAAAAAGAGAATAATAAAAATATAGATAAAGTGTTTAAAAAACAAGTAGATAAGGTATTAGTCTTACTAAAGAGAGAAATTAAAATAGCCAAAGATGAAATTGAAAGTGTTAATAGCATTTTAGATTATTATAATAAATCAGAAGATAAAAGGATTATTATCTCTGATGTAGATTTTCCAAGTTATATTTTTCAATATACACTTTCTCAATTAACAGATCCTATATATTTTATTTATCCAAGTTTTCTTGGCTCAAAAATTATAAAGTGGAAAGTAGAGGCTATTAGGAAATCTCCAGGTACAATGGAAAGCCGTAAATTATTTCCTGAATCATGGAGAGGGTTTATGGAAAGTGATGGAAGATTAGGGGAAGTAACCGGAATACCTGATGCAAGATTCTGTCATCGAAATGGTTTTTTCTTGACGGTGGATTCCAAAAAAGGAGCAATAGCTCTTGCACAAAAAGCTTTAATAGCTTAAGTTGTTATAGCTAGGAAGCTAGTAATTAAAATTATATGTTTATAGATGAAATAAAATTTTTTGCAAAAGCAGGCCGTGGGGGAGACGGGGTTGTTCGTTGGCGCCATGAGAAATTCATAGACAAAGGAGGTCCCAATGGAGGAGATGGAGGAAAGGGAGGGGATGTTTATGCTCTTGCTGTTTCAGATATTCATTTGCTTTCTAAATATAAACATCAAAAAAAATTTGAATCAGAAGATGGAAAAGAAGGAGAAGGCATGAGTCGCCACGGTAGAGATGGTGAAGATTTGATAATAAAACTACCAGTTGGTTCAATTATAACTAATATAGAAAGTGGAGCATTTGTTTCTTTAGACAAAGAAGGACAAAAAGAATTACTTCTAAAAGGGGGAGTGGGTGGTTATGGAAATGAAAATTTTAAAACTTCTACCAATACTACTCCCAAAAAAGCAACACCTGGAAAAGAAGGAGAAGAAGGAAATTTTAAAGTTGAACTTCAGCTTTTTGCAGACATAGGTTTAGTTGGTTTACCAAACGCAGGCAAGTCTTCTCTTTTGAATGCAATTACAAACGCACAGGCAAAAATTGGAAGTTATCAATTTACAACCCTAGATCCTAATCTTGGAGATTTTTATGGTTACACTATTGCTGATATTCCAGGACTTATAGAAGGGGCATCAGAAGGAAAGGGGCTTGGAACAAAATTCTTACGTCACATTAAAAGAACTAAGATGTTAGCTCATCTTATTTCTCTTGAGAACTCCGAACCAATGAAAGTTTACAAACAAATTCGTAAAGAACTTGGTGCTTATGATAAATCTCTTTTAGAAAAAGAAGAAGTTATCGTCTTAACAAAAACTGATGTTTTGGATTTAAATAATAAGATTGCTCTAAAAAAGTTTGAGAAGATTATAGGGGATTTTGAGAAACTTAAAAAACCAGTGTTTACTCTTTCTCTTTATGATGATTCATCTATTAAAAATTTAATAGATGGACTAGTAAAATTACTGAGGAAATAAAACATAATTAATGTTGGATATTGCATACTATATTATCATATGATAATATAGTATATATTAAGAATAATTATAAATAAAACTATGACAACTATATCTGTTCCACTTCCTGCGGATTTGGAAAAAGAATTAAATAATTTGGTAAAAAAAGGTTATGGATCTAACAAAGCCGATGTTGTTCGTCGTGCCATTAAAAGAGCTTCAGAAGAAGAAGTAATTCAAACAATTTTAAGAGCCCAACAAGAGGTTGGACTCAAGGGTGACTTAAAAGAACTGGCTAAAAAATTTAGATAAACCATATTATGGAAATATTATACAAGCCAACTTTTATAAAAGAATTTAATAATTTAAGTAAAGATATTCAAGAAGAAATTTTAGAAAAAATTGAATTATTTAAAAATATCTCTAACCATAAAAATTTAAAAGTTCATAAACTAAATGGTAAGCTTAAAGATTTTTTTAGTTTTTATATAAATTATAACTACAGAATTATTTTTGAATATAAAACAAGAAAAGAAGTTCATCTTTTACATGTAGGTAATCACGATGTTTATAAATAAAGAATTTTGGGCGAATGGCGGAATTGGTATACGCGCTGGCTTCAGGAGTCAGTGAGAGCAATCTCTTGGGAGTTCAAATCTCCCTTCGCCCACATTGAATTCCTTGTTTTTTGTTTAAAAAAATAATATAGTATAAAAAGTTTACAAGCCCTGTTAGCTCAGTTGGTAGAGCAGCTCCCTCTTAAGGAGATGGTCGGAGGTTCGAATCCTCCACGGGGCACAAAATTCTTTAGCCCTATTTTGATTTTTAATGATCAAAATAGGGCTATCAAAATTTTAGAGTCCCCGTTTATTTTTCACTAAAATCTAATTAATTACCCCAAAAAAACTTATAATAAACAAATACAAACCACTAAACTTTTATATAAAAAGTAGGTTGTGGCAAAAATGTTTAAACGGTGAGAAATTATCTCTGCCTCACACTTGGGGTGAAGTTAGAAACAAAACGAATTGCTTAAATTAATTGTTATTTTTTTATTTTATGTATTTTTAGGGTATTATTGAAAACTGAAACATTATAATCAGAACTATCCAACAAGTTTTTTATTGAATCGATCAGAGCCCTTTTTCTAGTTTCAAGACTTTCACCATCTTTTTCTCTGGACTGTACATCAATTGGAGAAATGCGAGCATTTCCTCCTTCATTTAACACAGATGCCATATTTATTAACAACTCTTTTATTTCTTCTGATTTATCCAAATAAAAAGGAACAGAATATGTCGCCCAAACTTCATCTGCCCTTGAGATCTTATTACTATCAACCATTTCTCTTATTTTTTTATCTGAAGCAGATATTGTTTGGGATTCATAAATATTGTTTGGGTTTTTATCTATAGATTCTTCTTTTACAAATGGATCAAAATTTATAACCCTCCTTGGTTTAAATTCTTCAGATTTTAATAAATCTTTAATAGAGTCACCCCCTCCAAAAAGAAATATAGTTTTATCATCAATCTTGTGGTGCAAATATTCTTTGCCTTCGATTGTATTAATAAAGCTATCTGGTAAACCAAACATCATTGACGAATAAGAGTATGCATCGCGACTCCTTCCGTGGTGAAAGAACTCTCTTGTTTGGTTTGTATTAGCATAATAATCCATTTTATCGTATTTATCTCCGCTTGCTGAATTTTTAACGGAACCTGTTATCTTTTTATCTAATTTGCTAAAAGTAATTTCATTTTTTTCTTTAGAAAATTTTTCATCATCATTAACTTCAATTTCCAATATTTTTTCTTTTATTTTTTGACAATTTTC
>CAZQUJ010000019.1:0-9203 GCA_964596605.1 uncultured Candidatus Saccharibacteria bacterium
TCCATCATTAGAAATTAGTTTGCCGACCCTTCGTATTTGGGGGTAAGGAGAGGTATTTTATTTTCCTTCCACATTACCATTAAAAGTTAATTCTGCCAATACCTACTAGCTCCCCGGGTAGGGATCGAACCTACGACCTTAGAGTTAACAGCTCTCTGCTCTACCGCTGAGCTACCGGGGAATATTGTTTGTTTTGAAAACAACAAAGATATCATATCAAAAATATTATAAAAAAGCAAAACTCCAGACTAGCTGGAGTTTTGCTTTTCCGATATTGTTATTAAGCAGGTTTTTCTTTCTTAAACTGACGCATGATTACTCGATAGACAACAATTATAGCTAAAATTAAAATTATTGTTAAAACCCACTGTCCAAAAGAGTTTGGCAAAAAGCCATGATTAGAATTTTTGACATTATTGTTTTGGTTATTGTAAGCTCCAAAGGCAGAAGCTGCCATGTAGTTAGGATAAGCACCATCTGTTCCATTGTAAGCATAAACCTGATATTCAGAAAGATGATTATTTGTTGTGCTTGTCTTGTTGCTTGTTACATAGCCATTATTATTAGTAGTTGTTCCTGCTAAAACTGGGACATTAGACCCATCAGTGTAGTAGTAATAATTATTAATAACAGTTGTTCCTTCATCTGTTTTCTTTGTTTCTTTTTTAACTGGCTCTGGAGAGTAACCGGAATATTGAAAATACTGATAAGCGGTATCATTAGTTGTGTAATATGGATATGCATAAGGATTATTTGTTGCAGCCATTGCTTCCCCCGCTATAAAGACAGAAAATAGAGCAATTCCAAAGACTATTAAGTTTTTCATCTTTATATTAAACATACCAGTATTATATCACACACAAAACCATTTTGTCAAGCCCAATAGAACCCTTATAATCCTAGGATTTCCCCCTCAAAAATGTCTTTCTATGAATCGAACAAGGCCCATATTTTTTAATAGCTTCATAATGAGCTTTTGTTCCATAACCTACATTTTTTTCAAAACCATATTCTTTATATTTTTTTGAATAATCTTCCATCAGTCTGTCTCTTGAAACCTTAGCCATGATTGAAGCTAGAGATATTATAGGGATCAACTCATCCCCTTTTATTAAAGTCTCCTGATTTAAATATTTTTCACCCGCTCTTAATCCCCCATCTAAATAAACAAAAACCTGATTAGGATTTTTGTTTTCAGTAACTTTTTCCAAAGAATTGTTTAATGCTTTTTTTATAGAACTAACTATCCCAAATTTATCAATCATTTCATTTGAAACCAAAGAAACAGAAAGATCACACAAACCTTCTTTTTTTGCTTTTTTTAAATATTCAAACCATTTTTGTCTGTATTTTTTAGTTAGTTTTTTAGAATCTCTAAGTGGTAATCCAAGATCTGATTTAAATTTTTCTATTAACTCCTCACTCGTTTCTTTTTCCATTAAAAAAGCCGAGACTGCAACTGGTCCAGCTATCGGACCACGCCCAACTTCGTCTATTCCAATAATATATTTAATATTTTTCATTATATATATTATATATCATTTATTTTTTATCTAAAATTTGATAACAAAATAATTATTTAGTCTAGATAGAGCTAATCTTACTTATCTGTTATAATTGAAAAATGGAGACTGAATTGAACTCTAACTTTATACACCTTCACACCCACTCCCATTATTCCCTATTAGACGGACTATCAAAAATCCCTGAAATGGTTAAAATTGCAAAAAAAAATCATATGGGGGCCTTGGCTTTAACTGATCATGGTAATATGTATGGGGCAATTGAGTTTTACAAAGAATGTAATAAAGCTGGGATTAAACCAATTATAGGTATAGAAGCTTATATAGCTGAAAGAAAGAGAGACGACAAAGAGCCTGGCATTGACAACAAGAGATATCATTTAACCTTGTTAGCTAAGAATAGACAAGGTTATAAAAATTTAATGAAACTGGTTTCCTTATCTAATTTAGAGGGATATTATTACAAACCTAGAATGGATAAAGAGATATTGAAAAAATATCACGAAGGAATTATTTGTTTATCTGGCTGTATGGGTAGTCAACTCTCACGAGCAGTCTTAGCTGACAATCTAGAAAAAGCTGAATATTTGATCAAGGAACATCAAGACATATTTGGTAAAGAAAATTATTTTTTAGAAGTTCACTCACACCCTAAGATTGAAGGTGATAAAAAAATAAGAGAAGGCATTTTAGCCTTGGGTAAAAAATTTAATATTCCAGTTGTAGCCGGTCAGGATTCTCACTATTTATGCCAGGAAGATCACAATGCTCATAATACTTTACTTGCTGTTAATACTAGTAGTTCTGATTCCAAAGAAGGAACCAAATTAGAATTTTCAGATGATGATTTCTCTTTGATTAATGAGGAGAGAGCATTAGATTTTTTTAGAGACTGTCCAGAAGTAGTAAAAAATACAAAAATGGTAGCTGACTTGTGTGAGAACTATGATTTGGAATTAGGTAAGGCTTATTTCCCTGATTTTCCAATTGAAAAAGGCAAGACCTCAGATGAGATGTTAAGAGAAAAAACATACCAAGGTTTTGAATTTAGAGATCTAGAAAAAACCCAAGAATATATAGACCGTTTGGAATATGAACTTGGTATTATCAAACAAAAAGGTTATCCGACATATTTTTTGGTTGTTGGTGACTTACTTCGCTTTTCCAGAGAAAATGGTATTTATACAAATGTTAGGGGCTCGGTTGCTGGTTCTTTAACTACGTATCTACTTGGTATCACTAATGTTGACCCAATAGCTTATAAACTTCCTTTTGAAAGGTTTTTAAATCCAGAGAGACCATCATTACCAGATATTGATATGGACTACGCTGATAATAGAAGAGATGAAGTTATCACCTATGCTAAAGAGAAATATGGTGAAGATAAGGTTGCGCAAATAGGAACTTTTGGAACAATGATGGCCAAGGGCTCTGTTAAGGATGTTGCTCGAGCACTTGGTTATCCATACGCTGTTGGAGATAGAATTTCTTCAATGATTCCACTTGGCTCTCAAGGATCCCCAATGACTATAAAAAAAGCTATGGAATTAGTCCCAGAATTAAAGGAAATTTATGAAAAAGAATTAGATACTAAAAAAATAATAGACCTCGCCTTGAAGCTAGAAGGTTGTGTTAGACATATCTCGGTCCACGCCGCTGGTGTTGTTATCTCCCCAAAACCATTGGAAGAATTTACCCCTATTCAATATGATCCAAAAGGTGGTCACATAATTACTCAGTATGATATGTATAGTATTGAAGATGCTGGTTTACCAAAATTTGATTTCTTAGGAATTAGAAATCTAGCTATCTTAGCTTTAGCTGTAAGACTAGCTAAAAAAATTCAGGGAAAAGAAATCGATATTATTAAAATCCCCTTAGACGACAAAAAGACTTTTTCTCTCTTAGCAAGAGGAGAAACTATCGGACTTTTTCAATTAAACGGAACAGGTATGACTCACTACCTAAAAGAACTTAAGGTTTCAACAATCCACGATATTAATGTGATGGTTGCTCTATATCGTCCTGGTCCAATGGAAAATATTAATGAGTATATTGCTAGGAAACATGGTAAAAAACCAATCACCTATATGCACCCAAAAATGAAAAATTTTTTAGATACAACATTTGGGGTTTTAGTCTACCAAGACGATCTTTTAATGACAGCAATTGAAGTAGCTGGATATACTTGGGGAGAAGTAGATAAATTTAGAAAAGCAGTTGGTAAAAAAATTCCAGAAGAAATGGCTAAACAACATATCAAATTCGTAGAGGGTTGCCAAACTCATGGTGGCTTAACAGAAAAACAGGCTGAGAATATCTGGAAATTATTTGAACCATTCCAAGGATATGGATTTAATAAAGCTCATGCTGCCAGTTATGGTTTCGTTGCCTATCAAACAGCCTACATGAAAGCTAATTTCCCAGTTGAATACATGACAGCCATCTTAACATCTGAATCTGGTGATGTAGAAAAAATAGCTGAAATTGTCCGAGAGTGTGCTCGTATGGGAATAGAGGTTTTACCACCTAATATTAATGAAAGTTTTGGTGATTTCACTATTATTGATGGACAAGATGGAAACAAAAATATTCGTTTTGGATTGTATACAATAAAGAACTTAGGTAAAGACATAGCCGACGCTATTATTGCCGAGAGAAAGGCCCAAGGAAAATTTAGGTCATTGGCTGATTTTTTTGAAAGGGTAAACCATAAAAATTTAAATAAAAAGTCTGTTGAAGCTCTAGCTAAGTCTGGAGCTATGGACGAACTAGCTGAAAGAAATATAATTATTGGTAATTTAGAAACCTTACTTTCTTTTAATAAAGAAAGTAAGGTTTCAGCTAACCAAGATTCTTTATTTGAAGAAATCGGTGGTGTCTCAACCACACTCTCTCTATCTCCACAAGATCCCATAAACAAAAGAGAGAAACTAGCTTGGGAAAAAGAGTTACTCGGTTTGTATATTTCTGGTCACCCACTTGATGAGTATAAAGATAAAATTGAAAAACATGGCACTTTGATTAAAGACATAAAGAGAAATTGTAAGACAAATCAAGTTGTCACCGTTGCTGCGATTATTGATGAAATTAAAACTTTTACCACAAAAAATAATAGTGTTATGTCATTTATAAAATTATCTGACTGTTCTGGAAATATTGAAGCTGTAGCTTTTAGTAAAATCTATGAAACATATAGGGATATTTTAATAGCTAATAATGTCATAGCCATGAAAGGAAAAGTAGTCGAGCGAAACGGTGAAAAAAGTCTCAGCATTGAGGCTGTCAAAGCAATATAAAAAGACTCTAAGATAATACATAAGATCCAGGTACATAAAAAAGCTCGTTCTATTACTGCTAGAAAAGACAGTATCATATAAATGAAATCTCATCTAACTTCACCAACTAATATACTTTCAGTAACTATGGAAACAACCTTTAAAAAATTCAGGCTAATCAAAAATCACCCTTTAAAAAGGGTGATTTTTGATTAGCTATTAAATTTTTTCACTTAATGGACTTATCTTGTCCATTATTTTTATTACTTGTTTTGAATATCCGGGAACTATAGAATCGGGATTGTATTTCTTGAGAATTTGTTCTGTCGTCATATCTTTGTTATAAGCGGTAGCATTTTCATTATTTCCACTTAATGTTTTAGATATGTATTCTATCGACTCTTCAACCGAATCAAATCCTTTTTTACAAGAATACCAACCAAAACTATTATTTGGAGCCTTTGCATTTTTACATGCAAATTTGCCTCCAGTTGATTCCCTCATTGCAATAGCTGGTAAAAGTCTCCAGTCTATTTCATTTTTTTCTGCCTCTTCTACAAATTTTATTCCATAACCAGAAAGAGGAGCGCCTTTTGAAGCAAAATAATTATCTATTGCTTCGGCCTTTACTGTACGAGATTCATCTTCTTGTGTTGTTATCACAGAACTTTCACTCGATATCAAATTGGTATCTACAGTTTTAACTTCCAAAGCCACTTGATTAGTTAGTGGTGAAGCCATTGCTATCATTGGAATTAAAACGAATGACTGCAATACCTTAAATATCTTTTGTGTATGCATAGCTGGCGGTTTCGATCCGCCAAACGCCATTCAAGAATGGTTTTGTTTTAAACCAAAATTAGGTTAAAACTAAAAAATCCATAATATACTATTTTTTATCATAATATATTTGGATGCTTCTTATAGTATCACAAATGACTAGATTAGTCAATGATAATGACACAATTTTTGATGTCGTCAAACATAAAATACCCTTAGTTTATAAGGATATTTTAATATTTTAGGGTTGACAACCTTTATGTTTCAATGGTTAAATTAAACCTAAAAATAAGGGTATTTTGTCTTTTTTGACAAATATGATTATTATAGTTTAAAAACAATTGAAAAATAAGGATTTTCTGATTAAAAAGATATAAAGTCAATCAATTTTCTAATCATTTTTTCCACAACAGTGCTTATATTTTTTACCAGAACCACAAGGACATGGATCATTCCTACCTACCTTTTTTTCTGAATTTCTGACTGTTCCTAAAGTGCTTCCCCCTTCTGATGAGCTTAAAATCAATTGAGGTTTTGATTCTACAATATCTTGTTCGTCACCCTTTTCCCTTTCCCTACTTTCTATGTTAATGGTATTGATAAGTGAGCAAACCTTTTCCTTGAAATTAAATTCCATTTCCTTAAACAGTCTCAATCCCTCCTTCTTGTACTCAACCAAAGGTTCTCTTTGTCCGTAAGCCCTTAGGTTAACAGAACTTCTAGTATTTTCCATTGTTTCTAAGTGATCCACCCAAAGTAAATCAGTTGTATATAGGGCAATTCTCCTAATTGTTTCAAAAAACATGTTATCTCCAAGAGCTGTTCTTTTCTGCTTAATAATTTCCTCCATTTCTGGCTTTTCTTCTGTTATCTGATTAAGGAATTTTTCTAATTCTTCATAATTCCCGCTTAGCATTATCCTTCGTCTATCATAGACAATCTTTCTTTGATGACTTAAAACATTATCATACTCCAGAGTATGCTTTCTGGAATCAAAATGGAAACCTTCTATCTTTGCCTGAGCTCCTTCTAGGGCATTGGAAATAAATTTATTTTCAATTGGCTCATCTTCTGGTATCCCCATTTTCCCCATCATGTTCTTTAACCTATCTGAACCGAAGACTCTCATCAAATCATCTTCCATTGAAACATAAAACTGAGTGGATCCTGGATCTCCCTGACGACCAGCACGTCCTCGCAACTGGTTGTCTATTCTTCTGGCTTCATGTCTTTCAGTTCCGATAACAAACAAGCCACCCAGTTCTTTAACTTTTTCATATTTTTCTTTATCAAAAGGAACTCCCCCTAATTTAATATCAACTCCACGACCAGCCATATTTGTTGCTACCGTTACTGCCTCTAGTCTTCCAGCATTAGCAATAATCTCTCCTTCCCTTTCGTGGTTTTTAGCATTTAAAACTGTGTGTGGAACTCCGGCTTGTGTTAAGTAAGCAGACAAAAGTTCATTTTTCTCAATTGAAACAGTTCCAAGCAAAACAGGTTGACCTTTATCATTAAGCTCTTTAACCTTTCTAGCGACAGACATAAACTTTCCCTTTTCTGTCTGATAGATTAAATCAGTATAGTCATGTCTGTTTATCGGACGATTCGTTGGGATAACCACAACATCTAATCCATAAACTTTTAAGAATTCCTCTTTTGAAGTTTCAGCTGTTCCTGTCATTCCTGATAGTTTTTTGTAGAACTTGAAATAGTTCTGGTAGGTAATAGAGGCAACAGCCCTAGTTTCTTTTTCTATTTTCACTCCTTCCTTAGCTTCAATAGCTTGGTGTATTCCATCACTCCATCTTCTACCTGGTTGCATTCTTCCAGTAAATGGATCAACAATAATGACTTCACCATCTTTAACAACGTAGTCTTTATCTTTCTCAAAAAGAGAGCGAGCCTTGACAGCAGTTTCTAGGTGATGAACATATTTAATCCCCTTCTCTGTGTATATATCAGAAATACCCAGAAGAGATTCAGCTAGAGTAATACCATGATCGGTTAAAGATATAGTTCGCAATTTTTCATCAGTGGTATAGTCTTCTTCTGGTTTTAATTGCCCAGCAATCTTAGCAAAAGTGTAATAAAGGTCTTCGCTTTCTTCTGCTGGAGAAGAAATAATTAGGGGGGTTCTTGATTCATCTATTAATATGGAGTCAACCTCATCAACTATAGTATAAAAATGTTCACGCTGAACTATTTCATCTATATTTCTAGCCAGATTATCTCTCAAATAATCAAAACCAAATTCATTGTTTGTCCCGTAAACAATATCACACATGTAAGCTTCTTTTCTAGAGCATGGTCTTAGAAATTCATACTGAACCTTAAAAGCCCCGATGTCACTATTGTCTTCTTCATTCTTGTGAGTAGCATCATAAGTAAAAGATGTGTTTTGAGAATTGATAACTCCAACAGTAACTCCTAAAAGAGAAAATAATTCTCCCATCCAAACGGCATCTCTTCGAGACAAGTAGTCGTTAACAGTCACAATGTGAATTCCTTTTCCATAAAGAGAGTTTAAATATGCTGGAAGTGTTGCCACCAAAGTTTTTCCTTCTCCCGTTCTCATTTCTGCAACATTTCCTTTGTGCAATGCTATTCCTCCGATGAGTTGAACATCATAATGTCTTTCACCTCTTGTTCTAACCGAAGCTTCTCTAACCAAGGCAAAAGCTTCGGGTAAAATATTATCTATATCTTCTCCATCGGCTAATCTTTTTTTAAACTCCTCGGTCTTTATTTTAAAATCTTCGTCTTTTATTTTTTTTGTCTTATCTTCTAGGCTGTTTATTTTATCAACTAATGGCTTCCATTTTTTTATAAGTCGATCACTTTCTGTGCCTATGATTTTATCTATAATATTCATAATTCTTCTATTTTAATTCTTAAATAAACCTATATTATAAAGTGTTTTTATGATATAAGGATTCAACTACCCTATTGTAACATAAAAAGAAAACCTCTGATAGAGAGAGGTTTTCTTTTTATTTCTAAGAGTATTACTTCTTAGCTTTTTTTGCAGGCTTCTTAGCAACTTTCTTGACAGCTTTTTTAGCTGGCTTCTTAGCTACTTTTTTGACAGCCTTCTTTGCTACTTTTTTGACAGCCTTTTTTGCTGGCTTCTTAGCTTTTTTTGCTACCATATTTTTTGAAAAATTATTTTCTAAAGTTGTGTGTGATTTCACGACCTCATAAAAAATTTTTATGAAAAACGATCACACTCACACATATATTATCTTACACATTTGAAATAATCACAACTTTTTTTTGCAAAAAAATGTGGATAACTTTTTTATTTTTTAAAAATTAATTTTAGAAAAAAATTTTAGAATTAATTATAAAAAAATAAATTAAAAAATAAATTTTTAGTGTGGAATAAATATGCAGAAACATATAAATGAAAAACACCTTGCTTTGGACAGGGTGTTTTTCATTTATATAGTTTTGTGTCTATAAGCCGAATTCTGTTCTCCGATGTTTAGTCGAAGCGGTAAACATTTATCTAGGTCTGGAGTTACCTCGAGACTCAAGCGATTCAAACTTTGCTTTCGCAAAGAATACGATCTTGCACACATGTAAGGATTTAGCCGTTTCAATTTCTATATTACTATAG
>CAZQUJ010000020.1:0-7739 GCA_964596605.1 uncultured Candidatus Saccharibacteria bacterium
GGGGGCTTGCTTTTTTGTTTTTCTTGTAGTAAAGTATTTTCACTAGTCTTTTGTGACTATTTTTGTTTGTATAAAACAAATTCGGTAGTATTAGAATTTATATTAATTAAGAATGCCAACAATAAATCAATTAGTCCGAAAAGGACGTAAAAAAACAAAAGCTAAATCTAAGGTTGTTGCCTTAGCTCGAGGTTTTAATTCTAAAAAGAACAAACCAGTTTTTTATCCTTCTCCTTTTAAGAGGGGAGTTTGTACAAAGGTTTCAACTACAACACCAAAGAAACCAAACTCAGCTTTGAGAAAGATTGCTCGTGTTAGATTAACAAATGGAATGGAGGTCACTGCATATATTCCGGGCGAAGGTCACAATTTACAAGAGCACTCAGTTGTAATGTTAAGAGGTGGTCGTGTTAAGGACTTGATTGGAGTTAGATATCACATAGTCCGTGGACGATTAGATACAGCTGGAATTGAAAAGCGTCGTCAAGCTAGAAGTAGATATGGATCTAAAAGACCTAAGGCTTCTAAAGCAGCATAATAAATAATTATGAGAAGAAAAATAAAAAACAAAAATATAGTTGAACCAGATATTGTTTATAACTCACAGAAACTTTCTAAATTCATAAACAATGTCATGTTAAATGGAAAGAAGGAAACTGCACGCAGATCAGTCTATAAAGCTTTTGATATCATAAAAGAACAAACTGGTAATCCAAATCCATTAGAAGTTTTTGATACCGCTATTAAAAATGCTAGTCCATTAGTTGAGGTTCGTTCACGCCGAATAGGAGGAGCAAACTATCAGGTTCCTAGAGAAGTTAGACCAGAAAGAAGAACAGCACTTGCTATGAGATGGATCATAAATGCAGCTAGGGGTAAAAAGGGAGCACCTATACATCAAAAATTAGCTGAAGAATTAATTGCTGCATCTAAAAACGAAGGGATTGCAGTTAAGAAGAGAGAAGATACTCACAAAATGGCAGAATCTAACAAAGCGTTTGCACACTTTGCTTGGTAAAGAGAGGAACCACCGAAAGGTGGTTTTTCTTTTTGTTTTGTGTATACTGAAGAAAAAATCAGATTATGAAAATATTTGTTAAATTTATTGAATGGTGTCGTGGCCGTAAAATCAATCGTTTGATGAAAAAGGTCATGGGAGATCAAGTCCAAGGTAAATAAACTTTGGGCTTTTTTGTTTAAGTATACTAGGATGAAGAAAAACTAAAGGAATGAAAACTAAACATTTACCATTCCCGTCATCTGATAATTTGAGGGGAATATGTCAGGCTTTTGGGCTTGACCTTACCGAGAAAGACACCACGGATAACTCTTTTGATTTAAGGAAAATAAAGAATTTTCCCGAAGGACACATGGAAGAGATTGAAAAGATTAGAAAAATAATTACTGGTCTTCTTCCTAACGTAGAACCAGTGGATTTATTAGATCTTTCTACTGAAGAGGGTAGGAAAGAAAGTATAGACAGAAGAAATACTGAATATATTTTACCTTTCTGTGTCGCTGTTTTAGATTTTTGGTTGAGCGAGGGTTTACAAATAGCTGGATCCGAACTCAAGCTCATTCTTAAATTTGGGGTCATTAAAGAAGAGTCCAGAAAATGAATGAGATAGGGGAAGAAATTATGAGAGACTTTAGGTGGAAGAGTGGCCAATCTGGGATAGCTGCTAACCATGTTCACGTAAATTGATTTGGTCAGCTTTATGGAAAGATTAAATAGCCCCCATAACAGGGGCTATTTTTGTTGCAAAAAAGGGAATAATGTTATATATTAATCAAATAATTGACTTTCCAGTCTTTTTATTTTAATAGCTTATTAATGAATATTTATGCAAAGAGATTATCCACTAGAAAAAGTTAGGAATTTCGGAATCATTGCTCACATTGATGCAGGTAAAACAACAACCAGCGAACGTGTTTTGTTTTACACTGGAGTTTCTCATAAAATAGGAGAGACACATGATGGAGAAGCAGTAACCGACTGGATGGAACAAGAAAGAGAAAGAGGTATTACTATTACTTCAGCCGCTATTACTTGTTTCTGGACTCCAACCTATGATTTAGAAAACAAAAATCTAAAACATCGTTTTAATATTATAGACACTCCAGGTCACATCGATTTCACCGTTGAGGTTAAGAGATCACTTCGTGTTTTGGACGGGGCAGTTGTTGTTTTTGATGGGGTAGCAGGGGTAGAACCACAATCCGAAACTAACTGGCGTTATGCTGATGAAGCTCAAGTTCCAAGAATTTGTTTAGTTAACAAAATGGATAGAACGGGTGCTTCTTTTGAACATGCTTTCAAAACTATTTTGGATAGATTGAACAAAAATGCAGTTAGAATGCAAATTCCAATTGGAGCAGAAGAAAACTTTGAAGGAGTTATAGATTTACTTAGATTAAAAGCCTACTACTTTGAAGGAGCTATGGGAGAAAAAGTTGTTGAAAAGGAAATTCCTGAAAATCTAAAAGCTGAAGCAGAAAAATATCATAATGAATTGATAGAAAAAATAGTTGAGCAAGATGATACTCTAATGTCTGAATACCTAGAAGGTAAAATTCCAGAAATTAATGTTTTGAAGGCTACACTTAGAAAAGCTGTTATCGCCAACAAAGTTTTCCCAGTTCTTGCTGGATCTGCTCTAAAAAACAAAGGAATTCAATTAGTTCTTGATGCTGTTGTTGATTACCTACCAAGCCCCACAGATATTCCATCCATTGCTGGAATAAACCCAGATACAGACGAAGAAGAGTTACGTCACGCATCAGATACAGAACCATTTTCAGCTCTAGCCTTTAAGGTCGCTACAGATCCTTTTGTTGGGCAGCTTATATACTTCCGTGTCTATTCAGGAACCCTAGAAGCCGGAAGTTATGTATATAATCCAAGAACTAGGAACAAAGAGAGAATTGGACGAATACTGCGAATGCATGCTAACGATCGAGAAGATGTTAAAAAGGTATTTGCTGGAGAAATTGCTGCGGCCGTTGGACTTAAAGATACAGTAACTTCTGATACTCTTTGTGATGAAGATCATCCAATTGAGTTGTATAGAATAATCTTTCCAGAGCCAGTTATTCAATTAAGGGTTGAACCGAAAACAAAGGCTGACCAGGAAAGAATGGGAATGGCTTTGAATCGTTTAGCTCAAGAAGATCCAACATTTAGAGTTACAACCGATCAAGAAACAAATGAGACTATAATCGCGGGAATGGGAGAATTACATTTGGAGATTATCATAGACAGAATGAAGAGAGAGTTTAATGTTGAAACCAACTTTGGTAAACCACAAGTCTCATACAGAGAAACAATTTTGGGAACAGCTGAAGCTGAAGGAAAATACATTAAACAATCAGGAGGTCGTGGAAACTACGGACATGTTAAGATTAAAGTTAAACCAATGGATATGACTCTAGATCCAGAAGATCTTCCAAAGAATGTTAAAAGAGAAGGAACATTTGAATTTATAAACAGTATTAAAGGAGGAGTTATTCCACAAGAATATATTCCAGCTTGTGAAAAAGGATTCAAAGAAGGACTAGATAGAGGAGTTTTGTCTGGATTTAAGATGGTTAATGTTTCGGTCGATCTTTGGGATGGTTCATACCATGATGTTGACTCCAACGAAATGGCTTTTAAGATTGCAGCTTCAATGGCGGTCCAAGATGCTTGTAAGCAAGCTCGTCCAGTTATTCTTGAACCGATGATGAAAGTAGAGGTTGTCACCCCTGAAAAATTCATGGGAGATGTGACTGGTAGTCTTTCATCCAAGAGAGGCTTGATAGAAGGGATGGAAGAGAGAGGAATGAATCAGGCTATTAAGGCTGTTGTTCCTTTGTCTGAAATGTTTGGATATATGACAACTCTTAGATCTATGACAGAAGGACGTGCTGGATTTACGATGGAATTCTTAAGGTATGATGTAGTTCCTCAAAATGTGGCAAATACGATAATAGAGAATCATAAATAAATCTAAAAAGCCCCACAGAAATGTGGGGCTTTTTAGATTTCGCAAGCAATGCTATAATCAAAATATTATTAGTTAAATTTTCTTAAATATGCAGAAGAATAGTAAGAAAGAAAATATATGTGTTATTGTTTCTTTTATTTTAATTGTTGCGGTTATATTCTTAGTCATTTTCTTTTTGTTAAATAAAAAAGAAAAAGAGAACCCCATTGAGTGGGTTGATAATAATCCAGTTATCGGGGAACAAAGCAATAAGGTGGAAGAACCAAACACAAATAAAAATAACATGGGAAGACAATCAAAAGAAGGAGATGTATTATCAATGAATTATACAGGTCGTTTAGAAGATGGCACAGTGTTTGATTCTAATATTTTGCCTGAGTTTGGTCATGTAGAACCTTTTACCTTTACCCTTGGGGCTGGTCAGGTTATAGCTGGCTGGGATGAAGGTTTGTCCGGAATGCAAATTGGGGAAAAGAGAACTCTAACAGTTCCACCAGAGAAAGGATATGGAGCTAGACAAGTTGGCAGTATACCAGCAAATTCAACTTTAATTTTTGAGGTAGAGTTGATAGATATAAGATAAAAGAAAAGAAAATCCGCTTAAAAAGCGGGTTTTCTTTTTATCTCATCTTTATGTTATAATCTCCCTATGGAGACATTAATAAAAGATAAAAAAATAAGTGTTTCGTTATTTATATTATTAGTAATTATTTCATTATTCGTTATAACTAAAATAGTCGGAGAAGTTAGGGGTAATTTTGGAGAAGAAGAATCTTATAATGTTATCAGTGTAAACGGTAAGGGGGAAACATTAGCAGTTTCCAACATTGCTACTCTTAACATAAACCTAGAAGAAGAAGACGCAACTTCTAAAAAATCACAAGAGCTTTTGAATGAATCAATTAATAAAACTCTTACTTATTTAGCAGAGAAGGGGATAGAGACCAAAGATATCAAATCTACCTTCGGAGGAATTTCTCCAAGATATGAATATCTAAAAAGTTCTTACTATTCTTCCGGTCAAAGAAAATTAGTTGGTTTTACCGCTCGTCAATCAATAGAAGTTAAGGTTAGAGAAGTTGATGATGCTAACACTATCCGCACAGGATTAGCAGAACTTGGGGTTGATAATATAGAAGGTCCTAATTTTTCAATTGAAGATGAAAAAGGGTATAAAGAAGAAGCTAGAGCTCTAGCTATTACTGACGCTAAAGAGAAAGCTAAAGTTTTGGCAAAAGATTTAGGAGTTAGATTGGTTAAGATTGTTAGTTTTTCTGAGGGTTCAAACTACTATTATGATGGAAGAAATACTATGAAGGCCATGTCTATGGATTCAGTAGAAGGTGTGGCTTATGGAGTAGATGAACAAACACCAAGTCTACCAACAGGAGAAAACAAAATAACTTCAAATGTAACTATCACTTACGAAATTCGTTAAAATGTTAAATTTAAAAAAGACCCTTAATATAAGGGTCTTTTTTGATTCCGCCCTCTTTAGATTGACATAACCATATAAAAAATGTAGTCTTTATATAAGCCCTTCGGGGTGGTTTTTAATAAAAGGGGTATAATTTAAATATTATGAATAAGACAACTAATTATATAAAAGAAGTCATAGCTGAATCTAAGAATGTTAATTGGCCTACAAAAAAACAGACAATTTTCTTTACAATTGCTGTTGTGGTTATCTCTGTTCTAGTCGCCTACTATCTAGGTCTTTTTGATTACCTATTTCAAAGAGGTCTCGGTTATTTATTAAATCTTTTTTAATTATAAAATTTAATTTTTAAAAAACATGGCAAAACAAGAATTAAAAGGGGAGAGGAATTGGTATGCTGTTCATACTTACGCTGGATATGAAAATGCAGTGATGCGTAATTTGAAACAAAGAGTTGAATCTTTGGGGGTGGCAGACAAGATTTTTAATATTATCGTTCCAGTAGAGAAAAAAATAAAAATAAAAGCTGGGAAGAGAGTAGAAGTAGAAGAAAAAGTCTTTCCAGGCTATGTTTTGGTTGATATGATTGTTGATGACAATTCTTGGTATGTTGTTCGTAATACTCCCCGAGTTACTGGCTTCGTTGGAGCAGGAGTTAACCCAGTTCCCTTAGCTAAAGAAGAAGTTGATGAATTGTTTAGCAAGATGGATAAAGACAATAACAAGAGTAAACATCAAATAGATGTTGAACTAGGGGAAATTGTTAGAATTTCAGATGGTCCATTTAAAGATTTAGAAGGAAAGGTAGATGATATTGATACAGAAAGAGGCAAGGTTAAAGTTTTTGTTTCAATGTTTGGAAGAGAAACACCAGTAGAACTAGATTTCCTTCAAGTTAAAAAGATATAAGTTTATAAAAAATAACCTTTAACAAAAGGTTATTTTTTATAAGGCAAGACCTTGGAAATGGTGACACGTTAAATTATTAGTGTAAATATTTAAATTCTTGATTTTTCAAACTTTAAAGTTTATATATTATCTATATGTCTAAAAGGAAAGAGCCTTTTGTTCCAGGTGAGTACTATCATTTGTATAATCGTGGAAACAGTAAGCAGGTTATTTTTAGAAACAAAACAGATTACCATCATTTCATAAAACTTCTCTATTTGGTTAACTCAAAAGAGAATCTTATTTTTAGAGACCTCTATAAGGATTTCAATACTGGTCGTTCAGGGGATCGTCTTGTTTACATTGGGGCATATTGTTTAATGCCGGATCACTTTCATTTAATAGTTACCCAGCCGGACAAAGGTAACATTAGTAAGTTTATGCAAAAACTTTTAACGGCCTACTCAATGTATTTTAATGCCAAGTATTCTCATACGGGTTCTTTGTTTGAAGGAAAGTTTAGATCAAAATATATTAATAGCAATAGGCACATGAGGCATCTTTTCTCATATGTTCTGCTTAACCCAATTAAATTGATTAATAAAGACTGGCGAGAAGAGGGAATAGAAGACAGAGAAGAAGCCATTAATTTTTTAAACAAATATGACTACTCTAGTTTTAAAGACTCTATAGGTAGGCAAAGATTGGAGAACAAAGTAATTAATCGGGGACACTTCCCCGATTATTTTTATAACCCCGAAGTTGTAACCGAAGATATTTTTGAATGGATTTGTTATGATACTAATTTAGAGAAATTTAAAAAACAAGTTAAGAAAATAAAGAAATTGGTTAGTGTAGAAGATGAAGATCCTGCCTTTATCGGCCAATTGAAAACGATTTGATTTTAAAGATTTTTTGTGTTAGATTATTAGTTGTTACGCTAAAGCTTCTTTAATATTTAGTTTAAAGTATTTATGGCAGCACAAAAAATAATTAAAAAAATAAAAGTTAGAATAGTAGCTGGACAAGCTACTCCAAAACCTCCACTAGGTCCTGCTTTGGGACAAGCTGGTATTAACATTGCTGAATTTTGTCAAAAATTTAATGCAATGACAGAAAAGATGGAAGGGGAGTTGGGAGTTTCAATATTAGTCTTTGAAGACAGGAGTTATGACATAAAAGTTAAGAGTCCTGCAGTAGCTGGATTGCTTTTCAAAGCCTTGGGAATAGAGAAAGGATCAGGAAAACCAAATCTTTCTAAGGTAGGGAAGATAACAAAAGAGCAGATTAAAGAAATAGCTAATAAGAAGATGGCAGATTTAAATGCAAAAGATTTAGATGGAGCCATGAAGACTATAGAAGGTTCTGCTCGATCTGCTGGGATTACAGTTATAGAATAATAACAAGGAGATAAAAAACAAAACCAC
>CAZQUJ010000021.1:0-7064 GCA_964596605.1 uncultured Candidatus Saccharibacteria bacterium
GATATTGGTAAAAATTTTTAGGGATGATACTATTATAGTATGGAAGAAAAAGTCCCAGAAGAAGAAAAACTAGAGACTAAAAAGGGGGCTATACACTCTCTTTTAACCTATGCCTACTTTGTCTTTTTGTTAGCCGTAATAATCGGTCTAATTCTTGATTTATTTATTTCTGTTAACTTAGGTTGGGGAAAGATACATGGAGTAATTGGAATAATCTCTATTGTTTTAGGATCTCTGCTTATTTACTGGGCACAGTATTCTTCGTCTCGCTTGTCTGAAATTCCAGACAATGAAGAAATTACAACTCAATTTTTTAAACATGGACCGTATCGATTTCTAAGGAATCCATCATATTTAGGTGTCTTTATTTTATCTCTTGGTTTGGCTTTAATACTAAAATCTTTTTTCTCTGTAATATTTAGTCTTTTATCGTATCTAATCATTAGAATTTTCTTTGTAAAAAAAGAAGAAAAGTTACTTAGTCAAAAATACGGTCAGGTTTATAAAAAATACAAAGATGAAAATACAGATATTCTATGATTTATTTAATTGAAGGGAATGATACAAAAAAGATAAATTCTTTGCTTAAAAGTATTTATCAAGAAGATAGACCAACAGTAATATCAAAAGAAGAGGCAACCACTGAAATGATTTTGAGCTATGCTGAGTCCAAAAGTTTGTTTGGAGACAAGCATATTTTTTTGATGGAGGGTTTTATCAAAGAGGGGGTTGTTTCTTTTTCAAAAGAAGAAATATCTGTTTTAAATCAAGTGGAGAATGTTTTTATCTTTTTAGAAGATAAAATCAAAGTAGCAGATCTTAAGGCATATAAGGGATTATCTGTTTTTAATAGTTTTAATTTGGATAAAAATAAAGCAGTGCCAAAAACTAATGTATTTGAAATAGCTGATTTGTTTTCAAGAAAAAATAAAATAGGAGCATGGATTAGTTTTTTGAAGGCTATAGACTCTGGGGTTCAACCAGAGGAAATATCAGGTATTTTACTTTGGAAAATAAAAATGATGTTTTTGGATAATAATAAATTTTTTACAAAAGAAGAATTAAGCTCCAGTTTTAGCCAGCTTACTGATCTCTACCATTTAGGTCATTTGGGTAAAATTGATTTGGCTTTAGGGATAGAGCAGTTTATCTTATCAACTTTGTCTAAATAAAAGAAAAGGCTTAGAAGTTATCCCTCAATTCTTTGAGAAATAGCTTCTAAGCCTTTTTACTTTTTATAAAAAGAACGAATACTTAGCTAATGTTAAGTAAAAATGTACTAATTATTTTTATAATTATCCTTCTTTTTTATTACCCTTTTTCTTTGGGTGGAAAGTTAAAGGATTTGTATAAAGTTCAACTTGCTTTCATTATATACCAACAAAGGGTAATCAGCAAGATTTTTTGTGGATAAATCAATCAGAGGGTTGATTTTGTAATTTAAATATGGTATTTTATATGAGTTATTTGGTTTTTTTTAAAAACAAACATCCGCTCGTAGCTCAGTCGGTAGAGCAGCTCCCTTTTAAGGAGATGGTCGAGGGTTCGATTCCCCCCGAGCGGACAAATTATTAGTTGCTTAAATATTATATCTGATATAATTTAGGTTTAAAACCGTGAAAAATTGATAATTTTAGCAATTTTTCACGGTTTTGTTGACAAAACAGTGTCAAAAAACTTGTCCAGGAACATTGTTTCCTTTAATTAAATTAAAAAGCTTAATATAATACCAATTCTACTAATTAGGATTGGCATTATTGTTTAGTATAATAAATTCTATTTTATTGATATAATTTAATTATGGCAAAATTAATAATATTGATATTGGTTATTATAATAGGGTATTGGTTAATAACTAAATATTTCAATAAAAATAAACCAGAAAGTAAAAAAGAATTACCATACGAAAAGAAACCCTATCTTTTTGATACTAATTCCGAATTTAATTTATATAAAGTATTAATAGAATTGTATGGGGATAAATATTATATATTTCCTCAAATAAATTACAGTCACCTTATACAACCCAAGAAGTCTAATTTTGAAGAAGAAAGAAAATATAGAAGCAAAATAGACAGAAAGTCAGCTGATTTTGTGTTCTGCGACAAAGAAAAGATTGTTCCCAAGTTTATTATCGAATTAGATGGG
This sequence comes from uncultured Candidatus Saccharibacteria bacterium, assembly GCA_964596605.1. Classification (GTDB taxonomy): domain Bacteria; phylum Patescibacteriota; class Minisyncoccia; order Phycocordibacterales; family UBA9973; genus UBA8515. The sequence goes on from CAZQUJ010000021.1 coordinate 2,149, forward strand.
TATGTTCATGGTTTTAAGAAAAAACAAGCGAGAGATCAGTTTATAGATGAAATTACCGGAATAGCTGATTTACCTATTCTTCATTTAAAAACAAATAATTTAGGTGTTGAGTTTATCAAAAGTGAAATTAATAATAAATTAGGTTAAACATGGAAAAACCCAAAAACATAGACAACATAATTAAGTCAGAATCACTTAATAAATTTGATCTAAAATTTGTTGGTATTGGATCAGAAAATGTTTGTTTTGAGGTTAAGGGAAGTACTAAAAAACTAATTAAAATTGACAGGGATGTTTTAAGGAAAAAATACTTTATGCTGTTAACGGAAGACAAGGAGATTCTCGACTAGAAGAGATCCAAAAGAAAATGATGAGGGAACATTCTGATCAAGAAAAAACTCTTGTTGAGTTTTTTGAAAAAGATCATGTTCTTGAACATAATTATTTTCATTCAAAAATACCGCTTGATAAAGAGCTAATTTTTCAAATAATGGGGGAGTATCTCAGTGGTTCTACCCTTGAAGAAAAATATGAGATAGAGATGATAATGAAAACCCAAAAGATTGCAGAAGAACTTAAGGATTCTGATGCCTATCAAACAGAAGACTATACCTCAGGTTTAATTAAAGAGAGTGATTTTAGAAACAGTAAGGATATAGAAGAAGGTTACAATAAAATAGAAAATTTAGTAAACAAAAAGTTTATTGAACCAATGGTTGAAAGAACCAAAGAAAACAAGTTTGGTAAAAATATAGAAGAGATTATAAAAAATATTATTTTGTATACTCAAAAAACAGGCAAAATGATTGATATTTTTGGACCCAACAATATCACTCTATTTATAAACAAGGAAGGGAAGCCTGATTATCACCTGATAGATGTATTATTACCAGGACTAGAAGAACGATGGAACCTAAATTTTAAAGAAGATAAGAACCTGGATTTACTTAGACATAGTTATACTTATTATTATGCCATAAAAAAACTGGCAGAAGAGTTGGGGTTAGAAAATAATTTAACCCCTCAAGATCTGAATTATTTTAAGGGGGGGATATTCCTTCGGGTGATTGGTTAATTTAAAATGATAAAAAATTTTTTACAAAAAGCAATTGAGCTATCAGAAGAATCTTCAAAACAGGGTGGTTTTCCTGTTGGAGCAATTATAGTTAAAGATGGAATTATTATTTCTGATGGCCTTAGTGGTGGCAAAAACAATAAAGATGTTACAGGGCATGCGGAAATAGAAGCTATAAGAAATGTATCAAAAAAACTAGGCACTAGTGATTTATCTGGCTGTGAAATTTATTCTTCCATGGAACCATGCCTGATGTGTTTTTCTGCCTGTTATTGGGCAAATATAGAAAAAATTTTTTATGCTGTTGGCAAGGATAAATTGCCAGAGCAATACTTTGAAGGGCTTCATTCCTTGGAAGAAATAAATTTAAAAAATAACAAGAAAATAGATGTTGTTCATGTTAAAGAGTTAGAAGGTAGGGCTTTGTTCATTGTAGAAAATTGGGAGGATAAAAATAAATGATTACTCCGATAGGTAGCTTTGGGGTTAAAACCCATTATTACTAATATCGACCATTGACTGCCACAAGACCGATTGGTGGTAACTTCTAACTATCTTCTAATTTTGCTGTAATTAGAAGATAGTTAAAGGATATTGTAAATTAAGAATTTATTGTAGATACACAGTGTATTACCTCTAGACAGTACATGGTGACTTAATCGAACTTACTCAAAAAGGATTATTGTCCAGAACCATAAAAAAGAGGAAGTATATATATGCCAAACATTGAAAAAATTAAAAAATTATTTATTATCTAATATTTTCAGTAACGTTTTAAATAAAAAATGGCTACCCTAATGAGTGGGCAGCCAGTCTTTCTTTTGTATTAAAAAAAGGTCTAATATGTCGTACCAGTCCCTGGCGACATTAAAACCACAATTTTTTTTAGCCTTCAGATAGGGATTAAAAAGAACGGGGTTCATGACAGTTCCCATAGATTTTAATTCTTTTGGAGAACTATCTATTGCTCCAATGTGAATGCCAGATTTAACATTCTCGATGAAGTGACTCTTGGGGGAACACTCAAGTTGGTTTTTGACGCAATCGTATTTTAGGGTGCAATACAAGCCAGAGAGACTATTATACACCCCACCACTTCTTAGTATGTTTTCTATGCTACTTCTCCAGAATTTGTCTTCTGAAGCTAAGACGTATAAATCATAGTGTTCAGATAATTTTGCCATTGCCTCTATTGAGTTTTCAAAGAAGCTAAAATCCTTTGGATCGTCAAAAACTTGAAAAAAATTTCTTTTAAGGTCATCGTAGACACTTTTTTCGTCTATCAGATTTTCTTTTTTAGAAGAATTAATTACTGATGCCCATAAATTTGGGTTGTCATAAGAGCAGTCATTTTTGAAACTTTTAATTTTGTACCTGAGTTTCATGTATTCTGCTATTTTTGGGTCCAAAACTACGAGGCTTCTGAAGCCTACAAAAATTATTCTTTTTTTCATGTTATTGATTTTTTGGTTTTCATTAATTTATCACATAAAATTGATTTTGTCTATTAAAATAAACATCCTTGTGTATTATAATAGTCTAATAAAATGAACAAGAAAGAAAAAAATGATTTTGTTTTAGTTCTACCCGATATCCGCTCGGCTATTAATATTGGAGCTATTTTTCGAACAGCAGATGCTGTTGGAATTTCCAAGATTTATTTAACTGGATATACCCCAAGACCAAGTGATAAATTTGGTAGAGTTCAGAAGGATATTTCTAAAAGCGCCCTAGGTGCAGAGACCTGGATTCCTTGGGAATATAAAGAAAAACTAAGTCTTTTGATTAACCAGTTAAAAAAAGAAGGGTATTTGATTGTGGCCATAGAACAAAATAAAAAATCCATAGATTATAGAAAAATAAAAATCAAAAAAAAGACCGCTTTTATCTTAGGGTCAGAAGTTGGGGGATTGAATAAGAATATATTAAATAAATGTGATCAAATAACTGAGATTCCTATGTTTGGTAAAAAAGAATCTCTAAATGTTTCAGTCGCTTGTGGGGTCGGATTGTTTAGAATTATCTGGGGTTAGGATTAAATTTTCTGGACCGAATACTTTTCCTCCATGTACGGGGTCAGTATAGGGGACTATAAATGGCTCATTTTCTTCCTCTTCTTTGTATTGTCCACTGATTAGCCAAATAGCAAAAACAGCAATAACCGCTAAAATTATCTCTATTAGAAATTTTTTATCAATATCTTCCTCTTTTGAATCTTTTTTGTCGGCCATGTTATTTAAATAATTTTTGATGCTTTGGACAAAAGTGAGAACTTCGTCCAGCTATTACTTCTCTTTTAATAATACCACAACATTTAGGTTTGGAACATTTTTGACCGTTTTTTCTATAAACCTTATGATAATTTTGGAAATTACCCTTTTCTCCTTTTATATTTCTATAATCAGACATAGAGTCTCCACCTAAACTGATACTTTTTAACAAAATTTGTAGCATTGATTCATATATTAATTTAATTTTGTCATCTGGTGTTTTAGAGCAGATGGATTTTGGATCAACTCCTGCCAGCCACAGTATTTCATCTGAATATATGTTTCCGATACCCGCCACAATACTTTGATCCATTAAAACTGTTTTTATTTTCCCTTTGGGTTTTAAATTTAATCTCTTTTTAAAAACTTCTAAAGTAAAAGAACTTTCCGTTGGTTCTGGTCCTATATTTTTTAAGGTTGTGTCACTTTCTTTAGTAGGGAAGATGGTTATCTTTCCAAATTTTCTAGAATCACATAGAACTAAGAATTTTTTTTGACCTTTTTGTTTTTCTAAAGAAAAGACTACATGAATAAACCTGTTAAATGGATCAGCTAAAGCTTTATTCTTTTCCGGTATCCATTTTCCTGTTTTATCATCTTGTTTATAATCTCCAAACAATAGGTGACCGGTCATTTTTAGATGAACTAAAATAGTGTGACCTGAAGAAATATCTATTAAGATATTTTTGGCTCTTCTTCTTACTCTAATTATCTTTTGCCCGACAACCTTTTTCTTGAAGTCATTAAAGAATTTTTTATCTTTTATGGTCTCTTTAAATTGCTTTATTTTTTGGTTCTTTTTTGCTAAATCTGTCCAGACATCAGAAATAACCATATTGGGCAAAACTTTTTGTAATCCATTAACCGTTGTTGTAACTTCAGGCAATTCAGGCATAAATTATCTTCCGCTGATTATTTTTAATGCTTCTCTCAGCCTATTATTCATTTCTGTTATTTCTTCTGGAATTCTTTTGACAGCCTCTCTAGCTTCTTCTTGTGAGTAGCCCAAAGTCTTTAGGGCTTCTAATATGTCCTTTTCTTCTTTCATGGATTGAGAGTCTGTATCATCATCCTCATATTCTTTTAGTTTATTCTTTAGTTCAACTATTATTTTCCCGGCTGTTTTGCTACCTATACCTGAAACCTTGTTTAGATAAGTAGTGTCCCCACTAGCAATAGCCTTTCTTAAGATGTGAACAGGAGCAACACTGAGAATTGATAGGGCAGATCTGGGTCCAATTCCAGAGACATTAAGAAGAAGTTCAAAGAAAGAAAGATCTTGCATTTCCAAGAAACCATACAAATCAATTGAATTTTCTCTAACGGCTGTATATACCCAAAGTCTAATAGACTCATCTATTTTAGACAGGGAAAGGGTCTCGTTTGTTACAAAAAGTTTGTACCCGACACCGTGAACATCAACGATTAAAAAACGATTTCCAATATATGAGACTTGTCCTTCTATTTTTGCAATCATGATACTATTATACTAGATAATAAGCATTTTGTAGATGGCGAGTATTTTCTAATCCAACTATGATACTCAAATAAATATATCATATGGTGAGGTT
>CAZQUJ010000022.1:0-6944 GCA_964596605.1 uncultured Candidatus Saccharibacteria bacterium
CTCATTCCGAACACAGAAGTTAAGCCTTGTAGTACCGATGATACTCCTTCGGGGGGAAAGTAGGTAATCGCCAGCACTAAGTATTTAATTTTTTTTAAATAAAGCCAAGATATTTTTCTTGGCTTTATTTTATGTTACAATAATAAAATATGAACTGGGCAACTCGTAGACAACTTCAATATTTCTCAGGCTTTCTAGCTATTGTTTTATTTATTGTTTTAATCATAATTGCTCCTTATTTAAAATCTAATCCAACATGTCAAGATGGAAAACAAAACGGTGATGAGACGGGTATAGATTGTGGGGGAAGTTGTCTTTTAATTTGTAGTGGACAAGCTATAGAGCCAGTTGTTCTTTGGAGTCGGGCTTTTGAGGTGGTTGGTAATAATTATAATTTGATTGCTTTCGTGGAAAACAGGAATAAAGACAAGTCTGTTTACAAAGTTAATTACGAATTCAGAGTTTATAATTCGGAGAATCGTTTGATCGGACGAAAAGAAGGAAGTACTTTTATTCCTCCTAATCAAAAATTTGCTATAGTAGAACCTCGTTTTAATTCAGGTTTAGAAGAAGCTAAAAGTACTACTTTTTCTTTTACTTCTCCTTTGGTTTGGTACAAAAAAGATCCAACTTTACAGTTAGAACAATTTAAAATACAGGATTTATATTTCCAGGGAGATATAAATGGAGCTAGCTTATCGCTTCGAGTTCAAAATGATTCTATTTATCAATTACCAGCTTTTGATGTAATAGCAATTTTATATGACAAAGAAGGAAATGCTATCAATGGTTCAATTTCAAAAAGAGAAGCATTAAAAGCAGGAGGCTCTATGCCGGTGGTCTTTACTTGGCCAGAAGCTTTGTCTGCGGTGCCGGTAACCAATGATGTCTTTCTGTCTATTAATCCTTTTAATGTCTCGTTTTAGTTTAAAATGTTAAATAATTTGAAATTGTTTCAACCCGAGAGAAAAAAATTTTTAGGCAATGTTGATTGGCCACTTCTTCTTTTTATTTTACCTGTTCTTTGCGCTGGGTTGGTGACAATGAATTCTTTTACGGGACAGTCTGTTCTTTTTAATCATCAATTAATTTGGATTATTATTTCTGTTGTAGTTTTTTTTGTTTTATCTCTTTTGGATTTACGATTTTTAAAAAGAACAGATGTTCTGGTTGTTCTATATGTTCTTTTTACTGTATTGCTTTTGCTTCTTTTTATTTTTGGACATATAGCCGGAGGGGCTCAAAGCTGGTTTTCTTTAGGAGGTTTTTCTTTTCAGCCATCTGATTTAATGAAGCTAATTTTAATTTTAATGTTGGCCAAGTATTTTTCTAGAAGACATATAGAGATTGGAAATTTTAAACATATATTTATTTCAGGTCTTTATGCTTTTATCCCTTTTGTTTTAATTTTTTTACAACCTGATTTTGGTTCAGCTATTATAGTTGCTTTAATTTGGTTGGGTATGATTTTGGTTTCAGGAATATCTAAAAAACATCTTCTTCTTGTTTTTGGAACAGTGGCTTTGGTTTTTGGATTGCTTTGGAGTTTTTCATTTCATGATTATCAAAAAGCTAGAATAATTAATTTCTTTAGTCCTCTATCTGATATTCAAAATACTGGTTACAATGCCTATCAATCAACCATAGCTGTTGGCTCGGGACAAATTACAGGAAAAGGAGTTGGTTTTGGAACGCAATCTAGACTTAAGTTTTTACCAGAATATGAGACAGATTTTATTTTTGCTGCTTTTTCTGAAGAGTGGGGTTTTGTAGGTGTTGTTATAATTTATATTTTATATGCTTTAATTATTTGGCGGATTTTGCATTTGGCTTTGTTGGGGGTAACTAATTTTGAGATTCTTTTTGGAGTTGGTTTGGCTATTTATTTTATGTCCCATTTGATTATAAACATAGGGATGAACATAGGATTAATGCCGGTGACGGGAATAACTTTACCTTTTATGAGCTATGGTGGATCACATCTTTTAACTGAATTTGTGGGCCTGGGTATTTTTATGAGCATGAATCGTTACAGAAGGGTAGCTCACAGGGATGACATGCAAAATGAATTTTTAGGAATTTAATGTTATACTCTTGTAATACAAATTATTTTTAAACAGAATGAACCATACTTTATTTTTTAATCTTCATAATCTTGCACATCAATCAGACACAGGGGATTGGTTGTTAGTTTTTTTATCAGAAATTTTTGGTTTTATCTTTTTCTTTTTAGTGGTCATATTATTTGCTTTTTACAAAGATGGTAAATTTAGTTTAAAGACCCCTTTTAAAAATTTTAAGTTAAAGTTTAAAGAAATGTTTGTTGTCTTTTTTCCGTCAGTTTTTTCTTGGTTGTTTGCTACGGTTATAAAGAAGATAATTACTTCTCCTAGGCCTTTTGTTTTGTTTGATCAAGTAGAGCCACTTTTTGTTCATGGTGGATATGATTCATTTCCCTCAGGTCACTCAATATTTTTTGCTACTTTAGCTACATCTTTGTTTTTTGTTAATAAAAAATTAGGTATACTTTTCACTTTTATAGCTTTGATCGTTGGAGTATCTAGAATAATCTCTGGGGTTCATTTTCCAATTGATATCTTAGCTGGTTATGTTTCGGGGGTTATAATTGGCCTATTTTTCAATTATTTATTTAAAAAATTGAAGAAAAATACTTAGTTGATTTTTGGCCTAAAAGGGTTTAAAATAGGCCTATTATGTTAAAGACAAGAATTAAAGCATTAATCATAGTCCTTATCGGGGTAGGACTTGGTTTTTTTGTTTATTATTCAGAAATTTATAAAAACAACCCTGAACCAAGTACAAACAAGGTAGTTAATTTTATCAAGCGTTTTCCTTTTAAACCAGGTCTTGATCTTTCCGGTGGAACACATTTAGTCTACAAGGCTGATTTGACTAACGTAGAAAAGGCGGATGTTTCTACTTCCATGAATTCTCTTCGAGATATTATAGAAGGCAGAATCAGTGTCTTTGGAGAGCCAATGATTCAGGTGCAAGAGGGAAGTTTTACTAACAACTATGAAGAAAGATTAATTGTTGACTTGCCAGGAGTAACAGATGTGACGAAGGCTATAGAGATAATTGGTCAAACTCCAATGTTGGATTTTAGAACAGAAAATCCAGAAGCTGGAACTGAATTAGCTTATAAGGTTAATGACAAGAATGAATTAGTTCCTGATTATGAATCAGCTTATGTGATGACAGAATTGAATGGAAGATTTTTGGATAAAGCAATTCTTAATTTTGATCAAACAACAGGAGAAGCTATGGTTTCTTTGCAGTTTGATAAAGACGGAGCTCTTATGTTTGAGAATATGACTCGAGAAAATGTTGGCAAAACGATAGCTATCTTTTTGGATGGTAATCCTATTTCTATTCCTGTTGTTAATGAAGTCATTCCAAGTGGGCAGGCTGTTATCTCTGGTAACTTTACTCCAAAAGAAGCTAAAGAATTAGTTGATCGCTTAAACTCAGGAGCTTTACCTGTTCCAATTAGTTTAGTTTCAACCGAGACGATTGGTCCATCTTTAGGGGGAGAAGCTACTCAAGCTGGAATTATGGCTGCAATTATAGGGTTTTTAGCAATTGCTGTATTCTTTATCCTTTGGTTTAGACTACCAGGGTTTATAGCTACCATAGCTCTAAGTATTTATTCATTAATAATGTTATCTATATTTAAATTAGTTCCTGTTGTTTTAACAGCTACTGGAATTGCGGGTTTCATTATTTCTATTGGAATGGCTGTAGATGCTAATGTTCTTATTTTTGAAAGAATTAAAGAAGAATTAAGAAATGGTAAAGAAGACTTAGCTACTTCTATCAGAAATGGATTTAAGAAAGCCTGGTTATCTGTTCGAGATTCAAACCTATCAACTATCATCACTTCTTTAATTCTTTATGCATTTGGGACAACATTGATTAAAAGTTTTGCTTTAGTTCTTTTGATTGGAGTTGTTACTTCTTTGGTTTCAGCTGTTGTCATAAGTCGTTTGCTTCTTTACTCTTTCAATTTCAAGAGAAGAAGTAAATTTACTGAATTTATGTTTGGGTCGGGTTTTACTAACGCAAAACAAATTGTAGATTAGGTCTATAATCAAAAAATATTATGTTTATAATCAAACACAGAAAAATATTTGTCGGGATTTCAATTCTATTTGTAGCTTTATCAATTTTTTCAATGAGTTATTTTGGTCTTAATTTTGGTATAGACTTCAAGGGAGGATCTTTGTTGGAGATAGAGTATGTAGGGGAAAGACCAAGTCCTTTAGTTGTAGAGAATGTTATTAAATCAGTTGGAATTGGATCTTCTCTAATTCAACCTGTTGGAGAGTCAGGATATAGTATTAAAGCTAGGGATATTACAGATGCCGAAAAGAATTCTCTTTTGCAAGCTTTAGGCGGAGGGGTTACGGAAGTTGGTTTTAACTCTGTTGGACCCTCTGTCGGAGCTGAGCTTGTTAAAAAATCTATCATATCATTTATTTTAGTTGCTCTTGGAATAATCTTATGGGTTGCTTACTCATTTAGAAAAGTTTCTAAACCAGTTTCTTCTTGGAAATATGGAATAACAGCAGTATTAGCTTTGATCCATGATGTTATAGTTACTGCTGGGGTTTTCTCTATCACAAGCCACTTTATGGGTAAAGACATAGATACGTTGTTTGTTGTTGCCATCTTAACTGTTCTTGGACTTTCTGTTTCAGACACCATCGTTATATTTGATCGTATCCGTGAAAATGTTAGAACTAAACAATCTAAAACATTTGAAGAAAATGTTGGTAATAGCATTAAGCAGATTTATCCTCGTTCTTTGCTAACTTCTTTTACAACAATGCTAGCTCTGGTTTCTCTTATTATTTTTGGACCAGAAAGCACAAGGTTGTTTGCCTTTACTCTAACAATTGGAATGGCCGTTGGTACATATTCTTCTATATGTATAGCTAGTCCGATTCTGGTAATTTTCAAAAATCTACAGAAAAAATAATCAAAAAGTCTGCTGTCAAAACAGCAGATTTTTTGATATAATATATAGAGTCGGATACTTATTTTAAATTAAAAAATTATTTTTATGATCGCTTTATATATATTTTTAGGAATTGTTTTTATCTTAATTGTTTACTTAATTGCTAAATATAATGGTTTTGTTCGTTTGACTAACCATGCTAAAGAAGCTTGGTCAGACATTGATGTTCAATTAAAAAGACGCTATGACCTTATACCTAATCTAGTTAATACCGTTAAGGGTTATGTCACTCACGAGGCTGGAACTTTTGAAAAAGTTACGGAAGCTAGGGCCCAAGCTTTAGGGGCTCAAAGTTTAGAAGAAAAAGACAAGGCAGAAAATGTTTTGTCTGGAACATTAAAATCTCTTTTTGCTATTTCAGAAAACTATCCAGAATTAAAAGCTAATACCAATTTCTTACAACTTCAAAACGAACTAGCTGATACAGAAAACAAAATTCAATCAGCTCGAAGATTCTACAATGGAAATGTTAAAGAATTAAATACAAGCATTGAAATGTTTCCAGCTAATATAATTGCAAAAATGTTTAATTTCAAGAAAATGGAATTCTTTGGTTTAGAAGACGCAAGTCAAAAGGAACCAGTTTCAGTTAATTTCTAAAATGGCCACTCTTTATACCGAACAAAGTAAAAATAATCACAAGACGTGGATATTAATGACTGTCTTTCTTGTCTTAATTATTGGATTGGGATATGTTTTTTCCGAGGTGTATGGCAATCCAAATATCCTTTATTTTTGTATTATTTTTAGCTTGGCTATGAACATAGCTAGTTACTGGTATTCTGACAAGATAGTTTTGTCTTTAGCCAAAGCTCATCCTGCAACCCGAGAAAAATATTTTGATTTTTATAACTTGGTAGAGAATTTGTCTATCACTGCTGGTTTACCAATGCCAAAGATTTATGTCATAGAAGATTCTGCTCCAAATGCTTTTGCTACTGGGAGAGACAAAAATCATGCGGTGGTTGCTGTTACTACTGGTCTGCTTAACTTAATGAATAAAACAGAATTAGAAGGAGTTGTTGCTCATGAGATGAGTCATATTGGTAACAAAGACATGTTGCTATCAACTGTTATAGTTGTTTTGGTTGGTTTTGTTTCCATTCTTTCAGATATGATGCTAAGAGCTTCTTTATTCCAAGGAAGGGGAGGAGATGACAGGAACAATGTCGGTGGGATCTTGGTTATTATCGGTGTTATTTTATCTATTTTTGCTCCACTTATTTCTTATTTGATTCAATTAGCTATATCAAGAAAAAGGGAGTATCAGGCAGATACCAAAGCTGCTCTGCTCACTCGTTATCCAGAAGGATTAGCCAGTGCTTTAGAGAAGTTAAGAGATTATGGTAAGCCAATGAAAGTTAAATCAAATGCTATTGCTCATTTGTATATTTCAAACCCACTTGGTTCAGAAAAATTTAGAAAAGTTAATACTTTGTTTTCTACACATCCACCTATAGAGGAGAGGATAAAAAGACTGAGAAATAGTTTGAATTAAGGGTTGTTAATTTCTTTTAATTTTAGTAATATAAGACCCAGATGTTCTTTTAAATTTGTTGGTTTTTATTAATAGACCAACATAGAGCACTTTCTGATTTTTTTCGGAGAGTGTATGGAGAGGTCGCATAGTGGTCGATTGCGCACGCTTGGAAAGCGTGTAAGGTGTCAAAACCTTCGAGGGTTCGAATCCCTCTCTCTCCGCAATCTCGTGCTGGCACGAGACGCTTAGTCATTATGCAAAATTCTGTTCCAATAGAAGAAATCGCCTTTATCTATGAAAAGCATTTAAAGATTCCATTGGTAAAAGGTATACCCTTTATTCTATGCTCCGTCGGAAGGGTTGCCTCTGAGTATTTTCCAATCCATAAATTACACCCAAATCATATCATATTCTTTTAATATT
>CAZQUJ010000023.1:0-5993 GCA_964596605.1 uncultured Candidatus Saccharibacteria bacterium
TGCTGCCGGTCAGGGACTCGGACCCCGATACCATCCTCCAGAGGGATGTGTCCTACCATTAGACGAACCGGCAATGATACAAAATCATATTACCATAAAAAGGCAAAAATTCAATTGTTAAATAAGCAAAAATGAGATACAATGGCTTTTATGAACAAAGAAGACAAAGAATTAGCAGAAGAAAAATTAAAAACAATTGACTCGGAATTTAAAGACGGAATAGATTTTGTTGCAAAATTTAACCCTTCAGTAACTATATACGGTTCAGCTAGATTACCAGAAGAAGATGAAACTTACCAAAAAGTATATCAATTAGCTCTCCGTTTGGGAAAAGAATTAAAATATAACATTATAAGCGGTGGTGGTCCTGGAGTTATGGAAGCAGCCAATAAGGGTGGATATGATGCGGGAGTAAAATCTGTAGGTTTAACCATCAGTTTGCCACACGAACAAGGAACAAATGAATATGTAACAGACGATATTCCTTTCAACTACTTCTTTTCTCGACAAGCTTCTCTATCATATTCCACCGAAGCTTGTATTTTCTGTCCTGGAGGTTTTGGAACATTAAGTGAACTTTTTGAAATTTTAACCCTTAAACAAACAAAAAAGATTGATTCTATCCCCGTTATCCTTTTTGGTTCCAACTTTTGGTCTGGATTAGATAGCTACGTTAAAGAAGTTTTAGATAAAAAGTTTAAAACTATAAACGAAGAAGATCCTAACCTTTACATCATAGAAGATGATATAGATAAAATAATAGAAATTGTAAAAAACAGCAAAATTAGAGACGGTAGTCAATCACTAAAATAAAAACCCCAAACGGGGTTTTTATTTTGATCTTCTTTTGCCGCAAGCCTTAATAAAAGCAGTAAACAAAGGATGAGGAGCAAGAGGCCTTGCTTTAAATTCTGGATGAAACTGTGTTCCTAAAAAGAAAGGATGTTTTGTTTCTGGTAACTCAGCTATTTCACATAAATCTAAACATGTAGAAATGGCCGAAAAAACAAGTCCAGATTTTTCGAACATTTCTCTGTATTCGTTATTCACTTCATATCGATGACGATGCCTCTCTGTAATATTTTTTGTTTGATATGCTCGCCTAGCTATCGTTCCCTCTTTTAGGACTGCGCCATATGCTCCTAAACGCATAGTTCCTCCATAATTTTTATTTTCTATTTTTTCCTTTTGATCTTCCATTACATCAATAACTAAATTTTTAGATTTAGGGTCTATCTCTCTAGTGTTTGCATCTTTTAACCCCAAAACATTTCTAGCATATTCGATAACCATTAATTGCATACCATAGCATAAACCAAAGTAAGGTATTTTATTTTTTCTAACATATTCAATGGTATTTATGATTCCCTCTATTCCTCGACTTCCAAAACCACCAGGAACGATGACACCGTCATATTTTGAAAGCTCTTTTAATTTTTCCTTTTTGTCTTTTCCTTCAAAAACAGTAGATGAAATCCATGTTAATTTTGGTTTAAACGAAGAGGAAATAGCTGAATATTTAACAGCTTCAATAACACTAATGTATGAATCAGATAAAACAAAATTACCAGTCGCAAAGTATTTTCCAACAACCGCTATTCTTAATTCTTTTTTAACCGAGTGGCATTGTTTAGCAAATCTTTCCCATTTTTCAAAATCTTTATCAGGTTTTCCGCTCAATTTCATCCCCATGGTTCGACTAATTATTTTACTTAACCCCTGTTTTTCATAACAAATCGGTATATCATAAATACTATCAACATCAGGAGAAGAAATAATATGGTCTTTAATTACATTACAAAACATCGAAATTTTTTCTTTACGAGGCTCGTCTAGTGGCAAGCTACTTCGTGCCATAATTATATCTGGCTGAATACCAGATGAATTTAATGTTCTAACTGCATATTGGGTTGGCTTTGTTTTCATTTCCCCTATTCGAGAAGGAATTGGCAAGTAGGAAACCATAACAAAGAAAACATCTTTGTTGTTTTTAATTTTCATCATTCTGGCCGCCTCTAAAAAGAGCATATTTTGATATTCTCCAACCGTTCCACCAATTTCTATAAGAACAACATCTGCTTTGTTTTCATCTCTTGCCTTTTCTATTCGTCTAATCACTTCAAGGGGTATATGGGGGACAACTTCTACGCATTTTCCACCATATTCCAAGTTTCTTTCTTTGTCTATGACACTTCTATAAACTCGTCCGGTTGTCATGTAATTTGAGGAACTTAAATTAACATTTAAGAATCTTTCATAGTTTCCCATATCCTGATCTGTTTCATCTCCATCGTCTAGAACAAAAACTTCTCCATGTTCTGTCGGATTCATGGTTCCAGCATCTATATTTATATATGGGTCTATTTTAATAGAAGTAACTTTACGTCCTCGACTAGCTAGTATTCGCCCAATAGAAGAAGAGGCCACCCCTTTTCCAACGCCAGAGATGACCCCACCTATAACAAATATATATTTACAGCTATTCTTTTTGTTCGCTTTATTTTTCATACCATCTATTTTTTGCGCAAGTATCGATTGATTGCAAAGACACTAGAAATACTGCCTAGTATTATACCCGAACCTAACATAATAATAAACAATTGCCAGAAATTAGCTTTGTAGTAAGTATAAATATTAATACCGATGAAATCTGTCATCTGATTACCTAGCCAAATTGAAACTGGGACAAATATCAAAGCAGTAACTATTGAAGCCATTACCCCAACCATAACACCAGAAGCGATAAATGGACCACTAATATACTTCTCTCCTGCTCCTACTAATTTCATAACTCCAATTTCCTCTCTAGACATGTATATTATCAATCTAATTGTACTGTAAGTGATAAGTAAAGATATCAAAACTAAAATCAAAGAAATAATAAAACCTAATCTTTGAGCTCCTTCTATAATAGAAGTTAACCTATCAATCACTAATTTATTTTGGCTATAATCTATTTTATCAATTATAGATATTGCCCCCCTAGATAAAGTAGTTCCATCCTCAAAATAGTTAGAAATACTCTCATACTGAGATGGATCTTTAGCATTTATATTTAACGAAGCACCTAGTGGATTTTCTCCTATTTCTTCTAGGGCTTGTAATGTTAGATAATCATTAGCATGTTTTTCCTTAAAATCTAATAAGGCTTTTTCTTCTGAGGTATAGGAAATACTACTAACTTCAGGTAATTTTTTTAAAGAATCTTCTATTTCTAAAATAACATCTTCTGGAGCATTAGGTACAAAATAAACAGTGACATCTACTTTTTCTTTTATGTTATTTAATGCTGAATTTAAGGTTGCTTGAACCAAAATCAAAGAAGTAATAACAAATAATGTAATTGTCATTATTAAGACGCTAGCTATGGATGTAAAAACACTTCGTGTAAAATTTCGATAACCAGAAACTATTATTCTTTTTAGCTTAGTAAAAAACATAAGATAATTATAGCATATATCTACCCTCTTTATCATCCCTTATAATTCTCCCGTTTTCTAAGGTTATAACCCTTTTTTTAACTTGATCAATAACCGTTTTATTATGAGTCGTTAAAATAACTGTGGTGCCTAATTCATTTATTTTCTTTAACAGATTAACCACTTCTTTAGTATTTACGGGATCCAAATTGCCTGTTGGCTCATCAGCGATAATTAAATCGGGTTGAGCAATGATAGCTCTTGCAATAGCTAGTCTTTGCTTTTCTCCTCCCGACAATTGATTAGGAAAAAAGCTAGTTCGAGAAGACAATCCAACAAGTTCCAAAACCCGAGGAACGTCTTTCTGTATTTCGTCTTCATCTTTATCTACCGCTTCCATAGCAAAAGAAATATTTTCAAAGACTGTTTTGTTTGATAACAATCTAAAATCTTGAAAAACCATTCCTATTCTTCTACGGAAGGCTGTTAGTTCTTTTTTAGATAATTTATTTATATCGTTTGACTCAAAAAAAACAGACCCAGATGTTGGTTTTTCTTCAGCTAGAATTAATTTTGTTAGGGTAGTCTTTCCTGCTCCTGAATGTCCGACAATTGAAACAAATTCACCTTGAGACACAGAAAAATTAATATCTTCCAAACAAACAGTGCCTCTATATTTTTTTGTCACATTATTAAAATAAATCATATCCTTATCTAGAATATCATAAATTACGCTCTGCTTCAATAAAAAGGCTAAAATACTGAATTTTTAATTTCCAAGACAACTTTATCTAAAATATTTTTAACAGAAATATTCTTAAAACTATCATTAATATTGAGAGATATTTTAGAGATGTTATCTGAATTAGATAAAGCAATAATAAAACTTATTGGATCACTATTTGCATAAACTTTTTGCCACCAATTACTCCATCGGCGAACATCTGTGACAGTAGAAAGACAAGCTAAATCAAAATAATCCTTATATTCTTCTCTACTACAAATAGCAGAAAGCTTCATAATCGTTAGATCTGACAAAGATGCCAAACAAAAAGAGTCATTTATAACAAGATTTTCCAACAAAACATCAAAGCGAGAAATAAATGAAACTTTTACATCATCTATAATACACCAAAGTGTATTCTTTTCTTCAAAAGTGAAAGTAATTTTTGAATTATCAAAAATTTCCAAGATTTGATTTTTTAATTTGTTGGTATCAATGTTTTTATTAATAAAATAATCTAAATCAATACTTTTTCTGTGCCCCAACTGAAGAGCAATGGCTGTTCCTCCCGCAAGATAATAATCTTGATCTAAATTATCAAAAATAGCTTGGGCAACCTTTTGCATTTTTTCTGTAATAGTTTCTGAGTAGATCATATAAATAAATAATTTTTAAAAAAATTAAATCTTTTTACCCCAACTTCAGACTCTTTTAAAGAGTCAAATACTTTTTTAACTTCATCCTTTCCGTATTTATTAAAAATATCTCGAATTAGAAAAATACCACCATAAACGAGAGATCGTTTAATAACAAATTCTTTGGGTAAAGAATTTATATTTTCTTCCTTTATATCCCACAATACTGCATTTAATTCTTTCTCCATACATATATTATACCATAAATGAGACTATAATATTCTCTCTGCTTCAATAAAAGAATCTAGTTCCCCATCTAAAAGAACACGGTCTGGTTGGTTAATTTCTATTCCCGTACGATGATCTTTAATCATTTTATATGGATGTAGAGTATATGTCCTTATTTGATTTCCCCATTCAATATCAACCGTCTTTGAAACAGCAAAACCATCTTTTTCTTTTCTTTTTTCTTCCTCTTTCATCAGATAAAGTTTCCCTTTTATCATATCAATGGCTTTTTCTTTATTTTGTTCCTGGGATCTTTCTGATGTCACATGGACTGATATATTTGTTGGTAAATGAATAACCCTAACTGCAGTTTCTCTTTTGTTAACGTTTTGACCACCCGGTCCTCCAGACTTAGAATATTCTATCTTCAAATCATCATTTGATATTTCAATATTCTTATCATTTTTTCCAAGTTCTGGAATAACTTCAACCAAAGAAAAGGATGTTTGTCTGAGAGATTTAGCATTAAACGGTGATTGACGAATCAGACGATGAACCCCTGATTCATTTCTTAATGTCCCATATGCATTCTTACCGACAACTTCAATTGATATGTTTCTATAACCACCTAGACTATTTTTATTTTCACTTATGATGGAATATGAAAAACCTATACGACTAAAATATTTTGAATACATTTTAAAAAGCATAGCTGAAAAATCTTCAGCATCATCTCCCCCCGCCCCGGAAAGAATAGACAAGACACAATTACCCTTATCATACTTTTTTGAGCCAAGAAGACTGTCTTTTAGCTCAGAAATTCTTTTTATCACAAACTGAGCCCTAGTTTTATCTCGCCAAAAATTAACCAGGGACATTTCTGCCTCAAGTTGATCTATTTCTTGTTTTATATTTTCTTCTGTCATTTTATTTTGGAGCCGAAGGCCAGGATCGAACTGGCGACCTATGGTTTACGATACCATCGCT
>CAZQUJ010000024.1:0-5933 GCA_964596605.1 uncultured Candidatus Saccharibacteria bacterium
TCATTTTGCGTTAGACAAGACTAACTGTTGACACTGTTCGGGCTCTAATATATAATAGGGATATTAACATCACTATACCTGTCACTTGTGGCAGGTATAGTTTTTTATATGCTACAATTAGCTTATGAAAAACGAAAGAGTGGCTATTTATATAGACGTGGAAATACTTATAAAAGATTAAAAGAAGTAAACCTGTTAAGGGGTGGTAAAATATTTGACTACTCGGCTCTTGCAGAATATTTAGTTGGAGACGGAGAGCTAGATTCTAAAAGATATTATATTGGGATAGTTAAAAATATAAATAAAACTTTTAAAGAGGACAAAATGGTAAAAAGCCAACAGAAATTCCTAGAGGCACTATTAGAGGAAGGGTTTGAAATTAAAAAAGGTAAAATTATGTACGATGCTGGAAAAATCAGGGAAAAGGGGGTAGATGTAAAAATGTCTCTAGATTTAGCTATTGGTGCCTCAGATGATTTATATGATACAGCTATAGTTATATCATCAGATACAGATATGATTCCAGCAATTAAATATGTTATAAGTGGAAAGAATAAAAAAGTTGAGTATGTCGGTTTTGGAACAAATCCATCATTGGGTATGATTAATGAATCTACAACATCTAGAGTTTTTTCTAGTATAGATTTATTCCAATTTTTAAAAGAAAAATAAATTTTTGTATATAACTATACAAGTCCTTGACTATCATTATGAAGTATTTTACAATTTAAGTGGTATATGGTTATTTTGCGGTGGACAGGGATGCCCCTCGCCATGCATCATTTTAGGTTAAATGGTTGCACAGTAATCTGGTTTGTGAAAATCAGATGCCCGGTAAGCTTTGCTTGCCGGGTTATTTTTATATAGCCTATAAAAAACTACACCTATCATTTCTGGCAGGTGTAGTTTTTGTAAAAAGGGAAGTGTGTTGTATCTATTCTCCTGCGCTAGAGACTTGCAATTCATTAAATCTAGATTTAATTTCTTTTAATATCTCATCAGTTATTTTTTTATCTTCTCTTAGATATGTTCTTGATGCATCATATCCTCGTCCTAATTTAACTTCTTCAAAACCTCCTTTTTCTCTTTGTTTAGCATTTCCTAGGTATGAATAGACGGCACCACTTGATTTAGATATTATTCCTAATTTTTCTCCTAAGGCCATTAGTTCTCCTTCTTTAGATATTCCTTCACCATAAATGATATCAAACTCAGTTTGTTTAAATGGGGCAGCTACTTTGTTTTTAACCACTTTGACTCTTGTTCTGTTTCCAACAACATCATCACCCTTTTTAATTTGAGCTATTCTTCTGATATCCAATCTAATTGTTGTATAGAATTTCAAAGCTTTTCCTCCTGTTGTGGTTTCTGGGTTACCAAACATAATACCTATTTGCATTCTGATTTGGTTGATGAAAATAATTACAGTCTTTGAATTAGCTACAATAGCTGTTAGTTTTCTCAAGGCTTGTGACATCAGCCTGGCTTGTTTTCCAACATGGGATTGTCCCATGTCTCCCTCTATTTCATCACGAGGGGTGAGGGCAGCGACTGAGTCTATAACTATTACATCTATTTTTCCTGACCTAACCAAGCTTTCGGTTATTTCCAAAGCTTGTTCTCCGTTATCTGGTTGTGAGATTAGAAGCTCTTTAATGTTAACTCCTAGCTTTCCAGCATAATCTGGATCCATGGCGTGTTCTGCGTCAATATACGCACAAATACCACCTTTCTTTTGGGATTCGGCTACGATATGTAGGGCCAAAGTTGTTTTTCCAGAAGATTCTGGTCCAAAAATTTCTATCATTCTTCCTCTAGGAACTCCTCCAACTCCAAGAGCCATATCAAGGCCGATAGAGCCGGTAGGGATGACATCTATGTTTACCTTAGGGGCATCTCCCATTTTCATAATGGCACCTTCTCCGAATTTTGTTTGAATGGATTTAATTGTATCCTCAATTGCTCCACCTGTTTCTTTTGCGGGAGCTTTTTTTGTTGTCTTTTTTTGCATATTAATTAATTAGTTAATAATAAATAAACACAAATAAATTACTCACTTAAAGCAAAAGAAGTATTATTGTTAATGTATAGTTTAAATTCTTTTTCTGTAATTTTCCCAAACTTGTCTTCTGCGTATAGGGAAGTGATGGAGTAACCAGGTTGGGGAACCATGACTTCCTTAAATGTTCCTTCTTTGTCTATGAAAATTTCTCTTCCATTTAATTTTAGATGTTTAGCTCGAGGAGCTTTTCCTTCTACTATATATATTGGACTTTCTGAAGATTCAGTAATCTTTGCTTCTAGCTCCACTCCTTTCCTTATAAAGCTCATCTTTTCCCAACCAAAAAATATAATAACAGCGAAGAGGGCAAAACAAGAAACAAACCCCATCCACCATTTTATGTTTTTTGTTTTGTATGTTTCCATATCTTTAATTATCTTCTTCTTGGTTATTTTGTAAAGGTTCACTTATTCCACTTGTGTGGTCTACTGGTTTTTCTAAAACTTCTCTAGGTTTTGCTCCATTGGCGGCTCCGATTATGCCTCTTTCTTCTAGCATATCCATTAGTTTTGCAGCTCGGGCATAACCAATACCAAGCTTTCTTTGTAAATATGAAGTTGAAGCTTTTCCCGCCTCGATAACTATCATCCTAGCATCTTCGTATAGGTCATCTTCTCCACTTTCGTCACCACCAAAATCATCAGAGTACAAACTGCTTCCTCCTTTATCAATACTACCTGATAGGTCTATCTGACTAGGTATTTCATCTATGAATAGTTTCTTTAAGTATTCCACTACTCTTTTTACTTCTACTTCAGAAACAAAAGCACTTTGTAGTCTTTCTGGGGTAGGGCTTTCAGCACAAGCATAAAGCATATCTCCAGCTCCTAGAAGTTTTTCTGCCCCTCCTTGATCTAGAATAGTTCGAGAATCTATCTGAGAAGATACTTGCAATGCTATTCTTGTAGGGATGTTTGCTTTAATTAGACCAGTAATGACGTTAACTGATGGTCTTTGAGTTGAAAGGATCAAGTGTATTCCAACTGCTCTAGACATTTGAGCTAGTCTAACAATGGCACTTTCTAATTCTCTTGGATATGTTTGCATTATATCTGCCAATTCATCAATGACAATTACTATATATGGTAGTTTTTCAGCTTCTATTCCTTTCTTTTTAGCTTTTTCATATACATTTTCATGATATGACTCTATATTCTGAACTGATTCGGCTTGTAATATGTCATATCTTCTATCCATTTCTCTTGCTGCCCATTTCAAAGCAAGAATTGTTTGCTTTGGTTGGGTAATAACTGGAGTGAGAAGGTGAGGGATCTTGTTGTATAGGGTTAACTCAACTCTCTTTGGATCCACCATGATGAACTTCATTTGTTGTGGGCCGTTACGGTATAGAAGGGAATTAATTATAGAGTGAATGGTGACTGATTTTCCTGATCCGGTTGTTCCAGCTACCAACAAGTGAGGCATTTTTGCTAGGTTACCAAATATTGCTTTCCCTGAAAGTCCTCGGCCCAAAGCTATGGTTAAAGGTTTAGGGGATTCCTGAAATGCTTTGTCTTCTAGAAGTGTAGCAAGTCCGACGGTAGCTTTTTCTTTATTTGGTACTTCTATTCCAACCAAAGATTTTCCTGGGATTGGAGCTTCTATTCTAATAGACTTAGCTGATAGGGCTAGAGCTAGTTCATTTTGTAGTCCAACTATTCTAGAAAGTTTAACTCCTTGAGCTGGCTTTAAAGAGTAGCGGGTGACTGTAGGTCCAATTGTTACATCTGCCATCTCAACAGGTATGCCGAAAGTCATCAAAGTTTTCTGAATCATGTTCATGTTTCCTTTCATGTCTCCTGTATCTGGTTTACCTTTGTTTCTCTCAAGGAGAGATAGTGGGGGAGGGACGTAGTCAGTGTCTTGCTTCAAAGCTTTTGTTACTGCCTTGTTGACCATCTCTGGATCTTTCTTTTCTATCTCTTCTGTCTTTGGCTCTACTATTTTTTCTTCCTTCTTCTCTTCTTCTATCTTCTTTACTACCTCTTCAATCTTGAAATCTTTTGTTTCCTTTTTCTGGAATTTTGATTTTATAAAATTCCAAATTTTTTGGAATAGAAGTCCAACTCTTGGTTTGTCTTTTGAGATGACAATTGTTGATATGACGATTATGGCTCCGAGCAAAAGTATACCGGCGTATATTCCAAAAAATCTGACGAATGGCCATGAGACTACATTACCAACATAACCTCCGGCTGTTATGTTGTCTGGTCCTCCGTTACCGTTGATAACGACATCAAAAATTCCTAACAATGAGAGGAAAATTAAAGTTCCAAAAATTACATTTAAACTGGCGACTCTTGGTTTGTCTTTTTTCAAAAAAGAAATTCCCAAGAGGATGAGACCAACAGGGAAGAGATAGTAACCGAAACCTAATAATGGATGAAGACCTTGATAAATTGAATTACCTACAACACCTGCTATTCCGAAAACTGAGAGGAAAACTAGTAGTCCTAAGACGACAAAAATGACACCCCAAATAATAGATCTTGTTTCTGGGGATAACTTTTCCATTTCTAATTTTGATTCACTTTTTACTGTTTTATTTTTTTGATTTTTCTTTGCCATAACTTAGAAGATTATATCATAAAATAAGGACCATTTCACTTTTAATGATATTTTGTTTTATAGGGGTTGCATTGATTTTTTTTCGGTATATAATGGACACATAAAAGACAATAACTAACTTCACTTTTGGTGGAAAAAGACATGATGAAAAATCAAAAAGACACACAAAAGACAGGAATTAATTATAAAGGACACAATGATGTCTCTAGTTTTACAGGCTTATTGGATAAGCCTTTTTATGAATTTATAAACAAAAAGACAGAGAAGATTATAACTGCCCTTTATCTTGTGTCTGATTGTATGGACAATACAGATCCGATTAGAGAAAAGTTACGTCTTTTAGGAGTCAGTTTATTGTCCAATACATATCGTTTAGCTGAAGGAAATTTGACTACTCGTCAGATGGAAATTTCTACTCCACTAGCTAATATATCGGAGATTATATCTCTTTTAAAAGTATCTCATATGATTGGTTTCTTGTCTGAAATGAACACTCTAATCTTACAAGATGAACTAATGAAATTGGCAGGTCAATTGAATGAAAGTATTAATCAAGATAAAAATTATTTACTTAGATTAAATACAAAAATGTTTGAAGTAGAGCAACCAGATTTCTCTAATAAGTTTTCTAAAAATAATCTCACAGAAGTTAATCCTTTTTATAAAGGACAGAAAATGGACATGTCTTTTATAAACGGTATAAGTCCTTTAGAAAACAATGTGTCCGTTATCAAAAAGACACAACGAACAACTCCGTCCGAAAGAAATAATAGACGTGAAAAAATGTTGTCATTAATCAAAGCAAAGAAAGACATTTCTATAAAAGACATATCATTATCATTTCCAGGGCAATCAGAAAAGACAATTCTTCGAGAATTGACTGTCCTTATCTCTAATGGACACATCAAAAAGACAGGTGCTAAGAGATGGTCTCGATATCAAATAGTTTAGTTTTAAAATGTTACAAAAAAAGAGAGAGATGAGTTACAAACCCATCTTTTTTATTTTCATAAAATGGTGCTAAAAATAGACTTCAAATTGGACATAAAAAGAGACTTTCTGAGGGTCTCTTTTTTTGTCCAAAAATACCCTTATTTTAGTTATCCACACCCCCAATTATAAGGGTATTTGTTGCATAATTTTTAGGCCAAGTATATAATAAAGGGTGTATATGTTTCGGCTAGTATTTTTTTACTAACTGTGATAACATATATTAACTCTCAGTGCTTGTCTTTCTGCCAAGCCAGAAGAGTAGAGTTGATCATTGTAAATTTAATACTACGATTTATTAATACCGAATAAT
>CAZQUJ010000025.1:0-5802 GCA_964596605.1 uncultured Candidatus Saccharibacteria bacterium
GAAATAGAAAAAATTAGGCAAAAATTGTATGTTGGTTCAGACGGAGCTGTTATTTCGGTAGACAATCTTGAGATTAGAGAAGATTTAGGCATTGTCGGTAAGTCTCCCAGACATTCTGTAGCTTACAAATACCAAGCTGAGAGGAGAACTACTGTCCTAAGAGATATAAAAGTAAATGTTGGCAGAACCGGGGTTCTGACTCCCGTTGCTATTTTTGACGAGACTCTAGTAGCGGGTTCAATGGTTTCTAAGGCAACACTGCATAACATGGATCAGATAAAAAGACTAGACGTTAAAATAGGGGACACAATAGTTATTCAAAAAGCTGGAGATGTTATTCCTGAAGTTGTTGAAGTCATCAAAGATATAAGAAGTGGAAAAGAAAAAGTTTTTAAGATGCCAGAGTTTTGTCCAGTTTGTGGAAGTACGGTAGCTCAAAAAAACTCTTCGGGGAAAGACAAGTCAGTAGCCTACTTTTGTTTAAATAAAAAGTGCGAAGCCCAAAACTTAAGAAGCCTGTATCATTTTGTTAATGTTTTTGAGATATACGAGATAGGGCCCAAAATAATAGATCGATTAAAAGACGAGGGATTAATTAGTGATGCTACAGATTTGTTTATTCTTGAAGAATCAGATTTGTCTGGATTAGAAAGATTTGGTCTTAAATCAGCCAAGAACATAATTAATTCTATAAATGAACACAAAAAAGTTCCATTGTGGCGTTTTGTATATTCTTTAGGTATTGGCCAAGTAGGGGAACAAACCGCTCATGATTTAGCTAACCACTTTGGTTCATTGGATAAAATAAAGAAAGCAAAGATGGAGGAAATTAGTTTGGTTCCAAATATAGGGCCTGTTGTTTCTTTAAATATATTTAATTATTTTAGAGATGAACATAATATTAATTTTATTGAAAGACTTTTTAATAATGGAGTTTCGATCAAAAAAGAGGAACAGACTGATAGGAGTTTAGAAGGAAAGACTTTTGTTTTGACTGGAACGTTACCTAACTTTTCTAGGGAAGAAGCAAAAAAGATAATAACCGAAAAAGGGGGAAAGTTTTCTAGTTCTGTTTCTGTCAAAACTGACTATCTTTTAGCTGGTGAAAATCCGGGTAGTAAATATGAGGAAGCAAAAAAATTAAAGATAAAAATAATTAATGAGCAAGAATTTTTAGCTCTATAAACTCATTTATTAATCATTAAAAATATGGTATTCTTTTGTTATGGATATAACCGAAATTAAAAAACTGGCTAATTTGTCCAGGATTTATATTAAAGATGAAGAAGCAAAAGATTTGGCTAAAGACTTTGATTCTATTTTAGCCTATGTGGATCAAATAAAAGAGGTATCAAATGGTGATTCAACGCAAGATGAATATTTTTTGACTAATGTTACAAGGGAAGATGAGAATATAAATCAGGGAGGAGGTCAGACAAAAGATATTTTACAGAATGTACCTCAAACTGAAGATGGTTTTATTAAAGTTAAACAAATATTGTAATTATGGAAATTGAACTAGGGGGATTAACTATCAAAAAAGCTCATCAGCTACTAATTAACCGAGATATTACGGTTAGAGATTTGGTTAATGCATATTTAAAAGAGATAGAAAAAAAGAATAAAGATATAAATGCATATCTTGAAATATATAATAATTTAGATGAACAAATAGAGAAAGCAGAGAAGATGATATTTGAAGGAAAAGCAACTGAGCTAACCGGTATTCCTATAGCAATAAAAGACAACATTTTATACAAAGGTCACACAGCTTCAGCTTCTTCTAAAATATTAGAAAATTATGTTGCCACTTATGATTCTTTTGTAGTAGAAAAGCTAAAGGAGGAAGGTGTTGTATTTTTGGGGAGAACTAATATGGATGAGTTTGCTATGGGGTCATCCACAGAAACAAGTGCTTTTGGAGTGACCAAAAATCCATATGATTATTCCAGAGTCCCTGGTGGTTCTTCTGGTGGTTCTGCTTCGGCAGTGGCTTCAGATATGGCTTTAGTTGCCCTAGGAACAGAAACTTGTGGTTCAGTTAGGCAACCAGCTTCATTTTGTGGACTAGTTGGCTTAAAACCTAGTTATGGAGCAGTTTCTCGTTCCGGAATTATAGCCATGGGTAGTTCTTTGGATCAGGTTGGTCCAATGGCAAAAAAGGTTGAAGATGTTGAATTGTTATTCAAATCAATTTCTAAGTATGACAGAAAAGATAGTACTTCTATACCAGAAGAAAAGAGAGATGTTAAAATAGAGCCACTTAAGAAAAAAATAGGGATACCAAGAGAATTCTTAATGGGAGAGGGAATGGATAAATCTGTTTTAGATAATTTTGAAGAAACTTGTCAGAAATTGAAATCTTTGGGTTATGAAATGGTTGATATTTCTCTTCCAATTTTAAAATACTCTCTAGCTGTTTATTACATAATCATGCCAGCAGAAGTTTCTAGTAACTTAGCTCGTTTTGATGGAATTAGATATGGTTTTAGCGTAGAGGCTGATAATCTTTTTGATGTTTATACCAAAAGCAGAGCTTTGGGTTTTGGAAAGGAAGTAAGACGAAGGGTTTTACTTGGAACGTACGTTTTGTCTCATGGATATTATGATGCGTATTATAATACTGCTCTTAAGGTTAGAAAAATGATAAAAGATGAGATAAATAAATCTTTTACTTCTGTTGATTGCTTTGTAACCCCAACTGTACCGTTTTTACCCTTTAAGTTAGGTGAAAAGATGGGTGATCCAGTCTCAATGTATTTGTGTGATATTTTTTCAGCTCCAGCTAATTTAGCTAACATTCCAGCGATAACAATTCCTTCTGGTAAAACAGAAGAAGGTTTACCTTTTGGAATTCAAATCACCGCACCATTTTTAAGAGAAGATATCCTATTTAAAATTGGTAAAGATATAGAGAACTTACAATAATTGTTTTTTAGTAGTAAAATAAAAGTATATGAATCTTCCTGTTAATCCAATATATATTAATATATCTTTTATATTTGAAAAAATATTAAAGTTTTTTGAAATTGCCTGGTCTTATATTTCAAAACCAAAGTTTTGGAATTCTTTGGGTGATATTGTTAGTATAATTATTATACTTTGTTTGTTTATAATAATATATTCTTTGGTTAGGATGTATGAGATACGAAAAGATCAGAAAGAGGAAGTAAAAAAGAAAATACAAGAAATGATAGAGAAAGAATCATCTAAAGAAGAGAATGGTAACTATCGCTGGCATTATATCTTAACCTTAATAGAAGGGGTTCAAGAGTCTGATTGGCGAGTAGCTATATTAGAAGCAGATTCTTTAATGGAAGAAGTTTTAAAAGAGAAAGGTTTTTCTGGAGAAACATTAAATGAATTATTAACTTCGGCAAGGGAATCTGGTTTTAGTCATATACAAGATGCTTGGGATGCACACATATTTAGAAACAGTATTGCTCACAATGGAATTAATGTAGAGATGACTCAATCAAAAGGTAGACAAATTATTAAAAAATACCAAAATTTTTTTGAAGAGTTGGGGGTAATATAAAAAGTGGACCCGAAGGTCCACTATTAATCTTTCAATATACTATTTATTTTTTCGACCAATGGAGATCGAACAGAGCTATCCAGCAAAACACACCTGGTGTAAAAGTCTTGTCCTATAAACTTTGAGTCAAACACCACAGGTCCGTTGTTGTGAGAGCATAGCAATGGATTGTCTATTTGCCGTATATCAGATAAAAAAACTATCTTTGACCCCTCTCCTAGACGGGTTGAAATGTCTCTTACTTCACCCATGGTTAGATTTTGACCCTCATCTACAATCAGAAAGGTGTCAGGGAGACTTCTCCCTCTTATAAAAGTAAGAGTTTCCACTCCCAGAGTTCCTTCTTTTTTAGCAGAATTAATAAAATTTAATTTTTTTTCATTTTTCCTTGCTATGACTGACAAATTATCCTCCATCGCCATCATAAAAGGAAAAACTTTTTCATCTACTCCTCCTGGTAAAAAACCAATCTCATTATCACCCTTTAGCCCAATTAATTTTCTAGTGTAGCGTATTTTTTCAATACTTTTAGATTCTAATAGTTGTAGAGCTACAGCTAAAGAAATTAACGTTTTGCCTGTTCCTGCATTTCCGAAGGCCATAATAATTTGAATTTGTGGGTCAAGCAAACTATCCATTAAGATGGCTTGCTCGTAGTTTTTAGGTTTAATTCCAAAAGCTTTGATCGTTTTGTGATCTATTACTCTGAAAATCCCAGCCTTGTTTCTGGCCAGTACCTCTTCTCCTTCCCGAGAACAAAAGATTACTCCTTCGTTTTCAACTATTTTGTTTTCAGTTGGAACCCGAGCTCCTGGATTATTCTTACTAAACAGGGCGGACATCGAATTGTCATCAATGTTTAACCTTTTTGTTTTTTGGCTAAACACTTTTGTGTTTTTAACTGAATCTCTTTTGTAATTTTCAGCCTTCAATTTTAGGAATTTTGCCTTAAGTCTTAGATCAACATTCATGGAGACCAAGATAACCTCTTGGCCTTTTAGCTCGTTGTGAGTAAGATCAAAAACTATGTTTAGCACTTGATTGTCTACCAGGTCTTCCTCGGGGTACGTCTCTTTGACTTTGTAGTTGTATTGTTTGTTACCAACAACTCGAATTAGCCCAAAATTTTCAATAGGAGCACCCCCGTCGATAAGCTTATCTTCTGGAAGAGAATCCAAGAAGTTTGATGTTTCCCTGGCGTTGTCGCTAATAAAGTCTTTACCCTCACTGAGTCTGTTTATTAGTGCTATTACAACTGCTGGCATGATAAGAGTGTTATCACCAAAGTTTTGCCACCACCCCTTAACGAAGTATGGGACGGTTGAGTCAAAGATGAAATTTTTTTTCATATTATTTTATTTAGTTTTTAAGTTTCAAAGAGATTGTATATTTACCTTAATAATACTATGTTTTTTAGGGTTGGTAAACTTGGCAGGCCTAATTAATTGTGATATAAAGAAATTAAAATAGTACAAGAAAATGAATAAAAATGTAAATTTGGCTGAGCCAAGAATTCAGATAATAAAAAACATAAAAGTGGATTGTTCTGTTCCTATGTTTCAATTATTAAAAACAAATGCCCCGGCTACAGACAATCACAATCTTTCCCAGATATGTAGGATTGACGAAGAGGTCAACAAAGATGAAATTTATTTTTCTGACTTTGTGGCTATTTTTTGGCCTAAAGATGGGAAGGGTAGTTTTGAAAAAGCCATGAAATTGGCCAAGAAAAATAACTTAAAGACAATCAATATAAGAGAGCTCCTCTCTATTTGCCGAAAATCTTATGATATCTATGAAGATTTGAAGTTAGATATTATTAAATTAGTATTAACCGAAAGTCTTTCAGAAAAAGAATGTTATATGGCTCACATAGAAGCTATGGCTGATGTTCGGGTTTATCCCGAAAAGAAAGAGGAGATGAGAACAGGAGATTTCTTATTTGTCTTTAAGAAGACTTAGTTGAGATTCAGGCGAAATATACTGAATCTTTTTTGTTTTTGGTTGAATTTTTTCAAAAATTTGGTAATATGTAGTTACCTTGTCGGTGTAGCTCAGTTGGTTAGAGCGTGGGACTCATAAGCCCAAGGTCGGAGGTTCGACCCCTCCCACCGACACAATGTTTTATTTAAGACTCTTTGCAAATTTATAAAATTATGTATAATAAGGGTCAGGTTTAGTTTAAAAGAAATATCCAAAAATAATACCTTGCAGTCGTAGCTCAACTCGAGAAGAGAGGATTAGCGAGCACCCGCCCAGGCGGT
>CAZQUJ010000026.1:0-1367 GCA_964596605.1 uncultured Candidatus Saccharibacteria bacterium
AAAATTACAAACAAAACAAAAGAAATAGAACAACCAAAAAAACAAGAAGTAGTTAAACCAAAACCAATAATAACAAAAGTATATTTTGTTGGTGACATGATGCTAGCCCGTGGAGTTCAAAGTTCAGTTAATAAAAACTTTGGTGGAGATTTCTCTTCTCTTTTTGAAAATGTTCCCGAATTAAAAGAAGCTGACATATTGTTTGCTAACCTAGAGGGACCAATTTCAGAAAACGGTAACAATGTAGGCAGTAAATATTCTTTTCGGATCAAACCAGCTGTTTTGCCCGTCCTAAAAGAAGCTGGCTTTGATATATTATCTTTTGCTAACAATCATGTCGGTGATTGGAATGTCAAAGCTTTTAATGACACCTTAGTTCATTTAAAAGATAACAATATTTTAGTCACAGGAGCCGGAGAAAACAAAGCTGAAGCTGAAAAAGTTACCATCATAGAAAAGAATGGCATCCGTTTTGGCTTTATAGGCTTCTCCGACGTTGGACCCAACTGGATGCAGGCTAAAGAAAATTCTAGTGGAATATTACTAGCCAGTGATCCAAATTATGCTTCAATTATAAGCAAAGCTAAAGAAGAATGTGATTTTCTTTTTGTTTCAATTCATTTCGGTGAAGAATACAAAAAAACACATAATAAAAGACAAGAAAATCTGGCCCATACTGCAATAGACAATGGAGCTGATATGGTTATAGGACACCATCCACATGTAACACAAGACATGGAAGAATATAACGGTAAAACAATAATTTACTCACTTGGTAATTTTATTTTTGATCAATATTTTTCAGAAGACACAATGAAAGGTGCAGTTTTAGAAGTTACATTTGAAGATAAAAAAATAATAAACACCACACAAAAAGAAATTATATTAAATAGATCTTACCAACCAAAAGGAATTTTTGAAAAAGAAACAGAGAGAGAAATTACAACAAAAAACAACTGTCCAAAACCAAGTAGACAGTTTATTGATATGTCTTTGTATAACGTTGGAAAGACAAATCCACTTTTAGAATTAAATTATATACCCGATAATTTAATTCCTCTTGATACTACTATTTCCAATGAGGGGCTTTGCCTTAAAGAGAATATTAAAGACGCATTTGTCCAAATGAGAAATGATGCTATAAAAGAAAATATTTTTATAAAAATAACTTCAGCCTTTAGGTCATACCAAACTCAAGAATTACTTTATTCAAAGACTGTTGATAATAGCATTTATTTAGCTAAACCTGGACATTCAGAACACCAAATGGGAACTACTATAGATATATCTGGAGCTTCTATAGATTATGGGAGAGCATCTTTAAAATTTGAAGATACAACTGAGGATATTTGGTTAAAAAATAATGC
>CAZQUJ010000026.1:1467-5536 GCA_964596605.1 uncultured Candidatus Saccharibacteria bacterium
TACTTTTTAGAGTTAGCTTCATCAAGGGCAGCATCTGTCTCATCTAGAACCAAAAATGGAGGTGGGTTAACTTGAGATATAGCAAAGAGTAAAGCAATGGAGGTTAAAGACCTTTCTCCACCAGAAAGCATATGTAAATCTCTGACTTTTTTATGAGGCAAATTAACATTAATTTCTATTCCTCTCTCAAAACCTATTTCACTTTCTTCATCTTCCATCTCTTCTCCTTCAGTTATCTCTTCATCTTTCTTTGGCTTTTTGTGTTCCATGGTTATAGACAAGAAAGCTCCACCTCCTCCAAACATTAAAGCAAAGAAATTTTGGAATTGAATATTAATATTTTCAACTCCAGACTTAAATTCATTATCTAACTTCTCTTTTAAGTCAGCTATTAAAACATTACAATCCTTGATACTCTTATTTAAATCTTCAAGTTCTCGGCTTAAGAATTCATCTCTTTCAACAGTCTCTTGATATTTTTGAACTACATCTTCCCCGCTTCCTCCCCCAGTATCTTCTATCTTTATTTTTATTCTTTCTATCTTTTTTCTTAAGGCTTCTTGTTCAGGACGATTAACTTCTTCTTTGTCTTCAGTTTGAGCAAAAGCTACAATTTCTCGGCCAATCAAAATACCAGCTTCAGTTAATTCCATTTCAAAAGCATTTTTTATCGTAGTCAATCTTTCCTCTTCATAGTGAAGAGCCCCCAAAGAAGAAGTGACTTCAGTTTTTTGTCTTAACAATTCATATAGATTTTTTTCACTATCTCGATATGCTTCTAGACTTTCTTGTTCCTCTTCCTTTAGTTTATTTATAACTATCTGTTCTTCTTCTATTTCTGATTCTATTCTTTTTTTATCAAATACGAATCCTTCTTTTTTTCTGATTAACTCTTTGTATGATTCATCATCTTCTAGACTAAAAGTTGGTTTGTCACTTGGACGGTTATAGAAATCAACTATTTTATTCTTTAAATCCTTTAAACAATCTACAATTAAAGAAAGATCATTAAAGCCCAAAGCTTGATCAATTTGTCTATCAATTAGAGAAACAAAATCCTGCCATTCTGATTCTAGAATAACCGTTTTTTTACTTTCTCCTTGGTGTCTAAACCTTTCTTCTATACCTTCTATCATTCCTTCGATGCGACCAAGGTTTCGCAATAGCTCATTCTTTGCATCTCCTAAAGAAATCACTTTTCTCTCGTGTTCTTTAATCTCACTAGATAAAGCACTTTCTTTTTGGTTTTCAGCTTTTTCTTTTTGAATCTGACTTATCTTAATACTTAAATCATTTTCCTTTTCTTTTAAAAGTAAATGTTCTTGACTTAATCGGCCAGATTCATTTTTAATATAGGTTGCTTCTTTGGATAGGTATGTTCGGTATAGTTCTTTTAGCTCCTGTCTCATCTGTTCCGATTTCTCTATAATCTGAACTTGTTTTTTTAAGAAACTTAAATGTGGAGCAATTTCTCTTCTGAGAGATTGAACTTCTTTCATGTTGGCCAAAGTCTTCTCTAATCTCCTCTCTGACTCCTTAATTCTGTATTGATATACTCTTAAACCAAGAGCATCTTCTATCATCCCTCGTCTTTCCTTATTTGAAGCATTTAAAATCCTATCAGCCTCTCCCTGAGAAATTATATGATGACCAGAACTACCAATATTAACCGAAGCTAGTAGGTCTACAATATCCTTAAGTCTGACTTCAGTTTGATTGATAGAATACTTGTTTGTTCCATCAGCAAAAACCTCACGACTGATAGTAACTTCATCATAGTCTAAAGAAACTCCAGTACCACTATTTGAAAAAGTAAAAACCTTGTCTGTGTTATCAAAAGTAATTGAAACTAACGCCCGACTAGAAGATGGAGCCAAACGAGATCCTTTAAATATTAAATCGACCCCACCTTTTCCGCGAAGAGATTTCATCGATTGTTCTCCTAAAACAAATCGAATAGCTTCTACTATATTTGATTTTCCTGAACCATTTGGTCCAACTATTGCAGTAACTGGAGAATTAAAAGAGACCTGGCTTTTTTTACCAAACGATTTAAAACCAACAAGTAAAATAGATTTTAATCTCATTTTAATCAATCCACTTTTTAATTTCTAAAGCTCTATGGGCAGCATCTTGTTCAGCTTCCTGTTTAGATTTACCTTTTCCTTCAGCAATTAATTCTTCACCAAAAAATATTCCAATTGTGAAATGTTTGTCATGATCTGGACCAGTTTCATTTAAGACTTTATATGATGGAGTAAAAGAAACATACTCCTGAGCTTTTTCTTGCACTAGACTTTTTGAATCTCGCCAAAGTTTCTTTGCCACAATCTCATCTATTTTACTAAACAGATTTTTAGCTATAAAATTTCGAGCAACTTCATATCCTAAGTCTAAGTAAACAGCTCCAACATATGCCTCAAATGTATTAGCAAGGATATAGCCTCTGGCCTTGCCTACATCTTTTGATTCCCCTTTAGACAAAAGAAGATAATCATTCATTCCCAAATTACTAGCAATTTCTCCGATAATATTTGCATTAACCAAAGATGAACGATATGCAGTTAATTCCCCTTCGTCTTTTTCTGTATATTTGTTATACAAATAATCCGTTGTAACTAATTCAAGAACAGCATCACCGAGAAATTCTAAACGTTCGTTGTGTCTTAATTTAGAATCTACATTTTCATTTATATATGAACGGTGTATAAAAGCCTGTTCCAAAAGTTTTTTATCTTTAAATACTATTTCTGTTTTCTCTTCAAATTTTGAGAAGTCTATCTTGTTATTCATATCTTTATTTTTTGTTTAATATTTCAATCGTTTTAGTTAAAAGTGGTATCATGTTGTCATACATGCGTAAGTCTGGAATTTCTTTAACTGGAAACCACTTGGCATCATCTAATCCACCAGATTCTTTCTTGAGATTAATATCTTTATATTCAGATTGAGCCAAAAAGAAAACAACTTGTTTTCTAATTTTCCCTTTCTCTGGATGGCTAGCGACATATTCATTTCGGCCGAGCAACTCTTTTATCTCTATGTCCAATCCAAGTTCTTCTTTTATTTCTCTTATAGCTCCCTTCTCTTCGTCTTCGTTATCTTCTATTCCACCCTTAGACAAAGTCCAGTATCCAAAGACATCATGAACAAAAGCTAAATACAATTCTCCTTGGTTGTATGAATAAATAACAGCTCCAGCTTTTTTCTCTACAGGAAACTTAGCGGGGTCTGTTTCAAAGTTCTTTTGTTTCTTTTTACCAACATCATCTTTTCCAGGCTCCCCTATTTCTTTATACACACCACCCAAAACTCCGTTAACAAAACGACTAGAGTTTTCTCCACCAAAACTTTTAGCTAATTCAATGGCTTCGTTTATAGCTACCTTAGGAGGAACTTCATTACGATCCCCAAAGAGTAGTTCATATAATCCAATTCTTAAAACGTTTCGATCAACAGGTGAAATTTTATCTATCGGCCAACCAGGAGCTGCTTTTTCAATGATTTCATCTATAATTTTTTGTTTGTTAATAACACCCAAAAGAAGATCCGTCATAAAATCCGCATCGTTTAATCCGGGGCCAAATTCTTCTGTATTTCTAATCAGCATCTCTTTGGGGTCTTGGCCTTCATATACCGCAAAATCCCACTCAAAGAGGGTCTGAAGAATTATTGAACGTGAAAGGTGCCTATTTGCCATAATTTAAAAGATTTAGCAACTAGGAGCTGGCAACTAATATCAAACTAGAAACTAGTTCCTGATTGCTATTTGTCCTTTTTAGTTTTTTTCTTCTCTGCTTTCTTAACCACATCTAAAACCTTTCGGCCTCTGTAGAAACCACAATTCTTGCAAACTACATG
Organism: uncultured Candidatus Saccharibacteria bacterium; assembly: GCA_964596605.1. Classification (GTDB taxonomy): domain Bacteria; phylum Patescibacteriota; class Minisyncoccia; order Phycocordibacterales; family UBA9973; genus UBA8515. The sequence goes on from CAZQUJ010000026.1 coordinate 5,329, forward strand.
GGTTTCTTTTTGGGCCTTGCAATTTGAACAAGTCGTAAAAACCTTTGCTTCTAAGGCATGATGTGACCTTCTATTGCCCGTGTGTGCTCGGGTATGTCTCATTCGTACTACCATACTGATATAGTATACTGATTTTAGACTAAAATGCAAATATCAGTATTTTCCAATCCATAAATTACACCCAAATCATATCATATTCTTTTAATAT
>CAZQUJ010000027.1:0-4622 GCA_964596605.1 uncultured Candidatus Saccharibacteria bacterium
GCAGCACACAAGAGGGAGTTTTTAAAACTCGGAATATGTTTTCTGTAATATGGTTTAGATATTGATAAAATAAATAATGGAATTCATGAAGCCATAAAAATAGAAGATATAAATCTTTATGTTTCTTATGTTTTAGAATTGCTAGACCCACTTATTATTTTTATGGCCACTCAGCCAAAATTAGTAGAAAAAGCAGAGAGAGAATTTATAATGAGTAATTATGATAATACTGGTAGAATTCGATTAAGTGAATGCATGTATTGTGGCATTAATGAAAAAAATAGAAGTATTCATATCCACCTTGCTCCATCTAAAGATTTTATAAATAAAGACAATTTAAAAAATTTTTACTTAGATATAGAGAATGGATTTAAAAAATTAGCTGAAATTGTAAGAGACGATGAAAGAATACAAAAAATAACTGCCACGTCTTGGATAGTTGCAAAGAGTGAAGATCGTATGAAAGATTTAGGCTTTACCATTGAAGGGGCAATCTCAGATGACGTAAAAAATAGATATTTTAAAAAAGAAACAAGGCCAATCTCAAGTGCTTTTATAAATAGAGAGGATTTTTTGAAGAGATGCGGAAATTAGAAATATTTATTCGCTCTTGATACATCGTTTTGATATAATAAAATATATGTCTCTAGATTTAGAAAATTTTGAAGAGGTTAGAATAAAAGGAGAAGAAATATATTCTAATCTTAAAGAAATTTACTGTCCTTACTTCAAAGATAAAATCTATTTTAATTCTCAAGGGCTAGAACATCTAAAATTTAAAAGACAAAGACAAGCAAGGTCCCAGCAAGATCAATATATGAGATTAAAACTCATACACATAGCTCCAGTTATTTTAGGAAAAACTTCTACATTACAAGGAGTGTGGGAAACTAAAAATTTTGAGAAAATAAGATCCCATAATAGAACTGATAATATTTTAAAAGAAATTACATATTATGAATTTATCGCTGTTGTTGAAAAAGTTAGAGTTAAAATAATTATTAAACAAATAGATTCTGGTAGAAAAATATTTTGGAGTATTATTCCTTATTGGGGAATTGATAAGAATACAAATAAAAGAAAGTTATATTCTGGTTTTCCAGAAGAAGACTAAAAACAAAAAACCCGCCAATTGGCGGTTTCTTTGTTGGTGCTTGGTTACAGCTTATGTATTAGCCGTGAGAGGGCGAACCCTCCAAACACCTATGATTAATATATCATATTTTGAATTAAAAGTAAAGTTATTCACAGATATAATTTCATCTCTTGATACATCATTTTGATATAATAAAACTAGCTAAAATAATATTACAGGGTAAGGAATCAAAAGGTCCTAACACGTGACGCTCAGCCAGCGAAATTTTCAAAAAGGATTTTGAGAATTTTCAAACCGCTTGCTGTCGGTCAGAGGGCTCGAACCTACGCACCTATATTTTTATTAAAAAAATATGAATGTGAAAAAAGTGGAGAGGTAGTTATAAAAATACTACATGGATAAATTATTAAAACAAATAAATGAATTGTATGGGTTAAAGGTTCATTCTTTTGAAAAAGTTTCAAAAGGGTCTCTTTCCGAAAACTATATTCTTTTAGAAGATAACAAAAAATATTTCCTTAAAAAATATCGTTTCGATAATAAAGAAAAAATAGAAGAGATTCATCGGGTAAAGAAATATTTTTCAAATGGGGGAATACCGGTAGTATTACCTATTTTAAATAAAGAGAATAAAACCTTTTTTTGTTTTGATAACGGATATTTTGCCATATTTCCATTTATAGAAGAAAAAGAGTTTGAAAGAGGATCTCTTCCTGACGAAGCAATAATATCTCTTGGTAAAATGCTTGGAAGAATACACTTGTTAGGTAAAGAATCTAATCTCCTGGTTAATGATATTTTTAAATTTAGTGATAAGGAAAAGACACTCAAGCACATAGAACTTATAGAATCGGAGATAGATAAAAAGGAAATTTTAACTGATTTTGATAAGTTGGCTATAGAAAATATTAAGCTAAAAAAGAATTTATTGTCTTCTGGAGTTTTAGAGCAATACTCAGATTTTAATATGCCAAACGACCACCTTATACATGGTGATTATCTTGGCACAAATGTTTTTTTTAATAACAATAATGAAGTTTCTCATGTTTTTGATTTTGAAAAAACAAAATATTCTTCTCGCTTGTATGAACTTTTTAGATTGATGATGTATGATTTTTTAACGGGAGAAGTCAACAACGAAAAAATCAGAAAAGCAAAATTATATCTCGATTCATATTTAGATATTTATCCTGCTTCAAAAAATGAGCTTAAGATGGGGTTAGAGCTTTTTTACGTAAAAAACGTCCATATTCTTTGGGTAGAAGATGAGCATTATCTTAAAAATAACTATAGGGCTGATCAGTTTTTGCTAAGTGATTTCGAGAGGATAAAATATCTTTCGGAGAATCTAGAAGAACTTGAAAATAAGTTATTTGAATAATAGAAATGTTTTAAATCTATTAATTTGTATTGTTTAACTATATAATACAAGCATGGAAAATCTAAATGATATTACAATAAAAACATACAAAGAAAATTTTGATAAGTATGAGAGTAGAAAAAAAGAAATAAGCGTCGATTTTAAGGAATGGATGGATTCATTTGCTAATCACTTACCTAAAAATGGAACCGTCTTTGAACTTGGTTCGGCAACAGGTAGAGATGCTCGCTATTTTGCATCAAGGGGCTATAAGGTTACTTGCACGGATGTTATTCCAGAAGCCCTGAAGAGACTCTCACAAGAAGGGTTTGAAACAAGCGAGTTTGATTTTAGAGAAGAGCCAAAGGGAGAATGGGAAAATAGGTTTGATGGTTTTTTTGCAAATGCAGTTTTGTTACATGCCCCCAAAGATGTTTTTGAAAAAGCAATTACAAACATAACAAAAGTTTTAAAAGAAAATGGGATTGTTGCTTTCTCTCTAAAAACAGGTAGTGGAGAAGAAGTTTCTACAGAGAAAATGGATGCTCCTAGATATTTTAATTACCACAACGAAGAAGAAATAAGGAATCTTCTTGCCAGCTTACCTTTTGAGATAATAAATATTTCTTACGCAGAAGATGGTAAATGGATGTTTGTAATGGCTAAAAGAAATAATGTTAATAAAAATATATGAAAAAGATCGTATACATTATTCCCGGATATGGTCATTCTCACTATCGTCAGTCTTGTTATAGCAAAATAGAAAAACTTTTTGCCTTAAAAGACATTAAAACAGTTCATGTCGATATAGATTGGAAGGAAGACAAGATAAAAAATTTTAGTGATTACACAAAACAGTTTTTAAAGGTTTATAAAAAACCTAGAAACACAAAGGTATATATTTTAGGGTTTTCATACGGAGCTATTATTGCTTTACTTTCAGCAAGTAAAACAAAGCCTGATGCTCTAATTATTTGTTCACTTTCTCCATATTTTGAAGAAGACTTTAAGGGTTTAAATATGAGTTCATTAAAATGGTTTAAGAAAAATTTTACAGAAAGTATTTATTCTTTTGATAAAATTGTCAGGGGAATAAAAAACAAAGCTTATCTAATTGTTGGTGACAAAGAAGATAAATCCAGTTTGCTTAGAACAAGAGATGCAAGAAAAAAAATTAAAGACAGCTCTCTTACTATGGCTAAAGGAGCGAAGCATAATATAAATCAAAAAGAATATTTATCTGCAATTAAAAGAGTGATCTATAAGATATAAATTATTGATAAGAGATAAAAATGGCCCCGTTGCTATATACAGCGGGGCTTATTTTATACTACTAATTAGCAAGAATAAGAAGAATTTTGTCTGGCGTACTCCTTGAACTCTCCATTCAGGAGTGGTTTTTTACCGTAAGAACAATGATATAAAACCATCTTTTTCTTTATCTCCCCCGGAAGGGTTTTAAGGTCTGAAATATGGGCATGGGCTCGATTCTTAATCGAAGTCGAACAGTCATGGAAAATGATGTCCGCTTTTTTGTAATACTTCATAAATATTTCAGGCTTAAACTGAGTGTCGGAAGTTATCAGAGCCGAGCTGTTTTTGTTTTCGATAAACAAGCCGTGGCTATATAATTTTCCATATCCTTCATCAATATGGAGTGTCTTTATCGGTGTGTATTTTATATCACCAATCAGGAACGGAACTCTATCATGATATACAAAAACATCAAAATAAGCTCCTAATCCTAATTTTCTCATATCGACACTTGGACTCATTGATACTTTGAGGACTTTTTCTAAGTTTTTGATATCGGTATCAGCAACGTATAGTTTGGGTTTTTCTGCTCCACCAAAGTGTGTAGTGAACCCAAGCCATTCAAGTCCACCGAAGTGATCTGAATGGAGATGTGAGATATAAACATTTTTGGCATCTTTATAATCAAAGCTTGATTTGTTTAAAGAGTGAGGAAAATCACATCCACAGTCAACAAACAAAGAATTAACGTGCTTTGAAGAGCCTACAAACATGTTGGAATGGAATATTCCATTCTCGTTTTTGGTGCCATTTCCTACTCCCAGGAAGTACACATACAATTTTTCTTCTTTCATTTTTTGTTCTTCTCCCCACCTTTAAATACGAAAGGTAAGGTATCATGAATTCATGGCA
>CAZQUJ010000028.1:0-4385 GCA_964596605.1 uncultured Candidatus Saccharibacteria bacterium
AACCACTTAATATGGTTTTGTTTTTTTGATATAATAAAAGAGTCGGTTGTTTTATTATTTTTTTATTAAAAAACATATATGTATAAATTTATATTAATCACTCTAGCACTTCTAGCAACTTTTGGAGTTTCGGAAGCTGCCATGAAGCAAGCTGGTGTACATGAACCTGGAACAGGTTTGGAAAAACCTCTTTTAAAAGAAACTAATCGTGGAACTGGTAATGCCATCACAGATGAAATAGAAGTTGGTGTTACAGAAAAAGGTAATGCTAATAAAGTTAGCAATCAAGGTGAAGCTAATCAGATTAGGACAATGGAGCAAGAAGAAGGGGCTCAAAAAGGTCCAAGTGAAATGGCTTTGCAAAAAAGAAGCGAAGTTGCAAACCAAGTACAAGAGCTTTTGAAATTAGCTGATCGGGTTGGAGGAATAGGGGAGCAGGTTAGAGCTTTTGCTCAAGCTCAGAATGAAAATATAGAGAAGATAGAGAAAGCTGTTTCTGAAATAAGATCAAGAAATGGTTTTGCTAGATTCTTTGTTGGAGTTAAAACAGATAAAGTAGAAGAAGCAGAAAATCTTCTAAATGATAACAAACAAAAGTTAGAAGTTTTAAAGAATCTTAAGACTGAAATAAAGAAAGCACAGGATTTAGAAACTTTTGAGAATGCTGTTAATCAAATAGAAGAATATATCAAAGAAGCAGATGAAAAGGTAAAGGAAGAAGTAAAAGGATTTAGTTTGTTTGGGTGGTTGTTTAAGTAAATTTATTTGTTTATAATGATATCGATACGAAAAGGGGCTTCACTTATGTGACGCCCCCTTTTCATCTATTTATTAATTATATTACATTAAAAACCAATAATATACTTATTACATAGTATTTTGCAACGTTTTCCACAAAATATTGTGGAAAACCTTGCTATTTTATCTTAATTATGCTAATCTAAAAGAGTCGAAGTTATAAGCTACAATTATACAAATAAATGATTCATTCTTTTTCTTGTAAAAATTTTTATTCCTTTGGAGAAGAAACGCTTTTCAGCTTTGAAGTCAACGGTAATGCTCCAGATAATAATGGATATTTTGAAACAAAATCTGGTGTTCGGCTTTCTAAGGTTGAGACAGTTATTGGACCAAATGCGTCAGGTAAAACAAACTTACTTAAAATTTTACCTTTTTTGAAGTGGTTAATAATTGACTCATTGGTTAAATCAAAACCAGAAGATTTTATTATAGTTCAACCGTTTGCTTTTGGAGATGCCAAAAATCAACCAACAGAACTTTCAGTTGTTTTTGAAATTAATGGGAAAATATATAATTATTCTATTGTCTTAAATAAACAAAAGATTTTATCCGAAGAATTAAAACTTACAAGTTTTATTAAGGAGAAAAAATCAAGTAAAAAAATATTTAGTCGAGTCTGGGATGAAAATAAAAATGATTACCAATTTAGTGGTGATAATTTTGGGGTACCAAATCTTAAAAACCTTTTGCGTAAAAACGCAAGTGTTCTAGGTTCTGTATATCAAATTAACCCGAATAATAAAGAAATTGAAGAAATTATAAAATATTGGCAAGGCATAGAAACGAATGTTATAGAGGCGGGATGGCTTGGTGATCATTTATTGGTTAGTCGTTTGCCTCAATGGTTTGAAGCTTTAATTTTTTATAGTGAAAACAATAAATTAAAACAAGAAGCCGAAAAACTTATTTCTCGTTTTGATTTGGGATTAAAAGGAATAAATTTTAATAAAGAAAAAGAAGAAAATCACTTAGCTATTAAAGACGTTCAAGCTGTCCATTTGTTTAATAATGAAGAACAACCATTACCGGTACAGTATGAATCGTCTGGTACCAAACAACTATTTGTTTTATTAAAAAGTATTCTTTCTGCACTAGAAAAGGGAAGTGTAGCGATTGTGGATGAGTTTGACACAAATCTTCACCCTGAAATGGTAATGGCGTTGTTTGACTTATTCATCCAACCAGAAACAAATCCCAAAAATGCCCAACTTATTCTTAGCACTCATAGTCATCTGCTTTTGAGTAAGCTTGATAAATATCAAATTGTTCTAGTTGAAAAGAATCAAAAAGGAATTAGCGAAACTTGGCGCTTAGACGAAGTATCTGATGTCCGTTCAGATGAAAATTATTATACTAAATATATTGCTGGAGCCTATGGGGCTGTTCCGAAGATATAACTAATATGTCGCGAACTAATCCTTACAAGAAAAAACGACATAGTGTTAATAGGACTTTATTAATATATGGAGAAGGATTAGGGGAAGAGGTGTTTTTAAAACATTTAAGGGGCCTATATTCACAGAATAGTGGAACAGGGGTAAAGATTAGAAATGGGAAAGGTGGTACACCCCTGAATGTTGTTATGTGTGCCGTTAATGATCCTGGTGCCTTTGATCGCAAGGCTGTTGTATTGGATAATGATAAGCCTGAGCAAGAAATGAGCGTTGCTAGAAAAAAAGCCAAGAAAGAAGGAATTGAGATCATAGAAAACACCCCATGCCTAGAAGCGACTTTCTTATCAATTTTAAAACCGAAACAATCTTTTTCAGACAAAACCTCTGCTTGGTGTAAGAGAGAATTTGAATTAAATTATTTAAACGGAAAAGAACGTATGGAAATTAATAATTATAAAAAGATATTTTCAAAAGAAGTTCTTGATTCACAAAGATTAAAGGTTGCTGTATTAAATAGCATATTATTATTAATGGAATATTAAATTAGTATGACAACTTTAAAAAAGAATCAATCTGTTAAAAATGATCCAAGTAATAATCCTAAACTAATAAAAAAGGTTTGGGATAAGGAGGTTCTTGATGCTATAAAAAACGGTAAGGGTTACAAAACAGCTAAAGATTTGTTTAAAGATATTGAGAAATAAGCTTTTGTTAAAACCCAGCAAAATTAAGATAAATTGGAGCCTTTTAGACACCACTGAATAAGATGTTGCATGTTGCTAGCAGTATGCTATAATATGTATATCACTATGAAAGAGATCCTTGTATGGGTGCGCCTATACCGGGAGCTTTTTCTTTTTAGCTCGTTTGTTTACCCTTGGAGAATTTTTTATAAATCTCATTTAAATACAAAATTTTATTTGTTTTATTTCTTAGCAATATTGAGCATTTATTTTTATCAGGAGAAAGTATAATATCTAAACAATTTTTATTTATTAAAAATTCTATTAAACACCCGAAATCTCCATCATTAGAGACAAGGATAAATTGATCAAAATTTTTGAGATGATAATCATCAACAGATTTTAGTACCAGTTCAGCATCACAATTCCCCTTAATGTTACCCTCGTGGAGAACTGCTTCCTTGAATATTAAAATAAAACCACAATTTTTAAGATGATTATAAAATTCTTTTCTGCTTTCAATATATCCTATAAACAAAAAGATATTTTTTGTATTATATTTTTGAGACAACCAGACACGAAACTTTTTATAATCAATCTCGAAGCCCAACTCTTTAGCAGAACGATATAAATTATTTCCATCTATATAGATATTGGTTTTCATAATTTAAATAATATCATTTATAAAATACTTCTCATAATTTTTTCTATATCTGAACAGAAAGAAGCACCCTTTCGGGTGCTTCTTTATTATTTCTGTATTCTTTCTGTGTATTCTCCTGTTTCTGTGTTTAGGACTATTTTGTCTCCTTGCTCTATAAAGAATGGAACACTGATTTTAATATCGTTTTCTAGGGTTACAAGTTTTCCTCCTCCGTTAGCAGTATTACCCTTAATGGATGGGGGAGCTTCTTTAACCATGAACTCCATTTTTATTGGTAAAATAACTTTAATTATTTTATCTTCTCCATCTTTTTGCCAAATCAAAGCTGTTACATTTTCATTGGCTTTTAGGTATTTGCTGGAATCTCCGATTATATCTCCCAAAATAGAGAAGCGGTCTTTTGGATTTTCTGGGTCACAGAACCAGAATTCTCCTTTATTGTTGTAAAGATATTTGATTTCTCTTTTAGAGACATCTGCTTCTTCTGCCTTGTCAGAAACATGGAAAGTTGCATTCCAGGTTCTTCCAGATAAAAGACTTTTGAGTTTGACTTGGTTTTGAGGTTTACGTTGTTGGGTTCGGGCAATATGGTAGTCCAAAACTTCAGCGGGTTCACCCTCGTAAACGATTATTTTTCTTTGACGAATTTCGCTGTAATCTAACATAAGTAAATAAGGTGATTAACTAATAACTTCGTTATTATATCAAAAAGGGGGTTGTTTTTCAACCACAAAAGAGGAGTCTGTGTTTTTAAACTTTTTTGTGTGGTGGTTAACTGTACAAAAACTGAGTATTTTCTAATCCAACTATGATACTCAAATAAATATATCATATGGTGAGGTT
>CAZQUJ010000029.1:0-3718 GCA_964596605.1 uncultured Candidatus Saccharibacteria bacterium
TTTTTGCCATGAATTCATGATACCTTACCTTTCGTATTTAAAGGTGGGGAGAAGTACATTAGCCAATGAAAAAAATTATTAGCGGACGCCATATAAGAGCGCCCGCGCATATTTAGCGCCAGTAATAAAAATTCTAAGAAACAAAGACCCACTTGGTAAAGCCTCTTAAAAAAGGAAGACAAGCTGGGTTTTTTATTTTCCGACACTATTTAAAATGATATAATAAAAAAGTGAACAAACTGGAAAAACTTAAAAGAGAGTTTTTGGAACATGTTGAGATAGAAAAAGGCAACAGCTTAAAGACTGTCAGAAACTACGATTACTACCTCTCCCGTTTTTTTGAATTTGCTAAGATTATAGAACCGGAAGAAATAACAGATGAAAAAATTAGAGAGTTTAGACTTTTCTTAAACAGACAACCTGGATTAAAAATTAAAGGACAACAATCAGCTAGTTTGAAAAAAAATACTCAAAACTATCATCTCATTGCCTTACGTTCTTTCTTGAAATATTTAATGAAAAGAGATATTCCCTCTTTGCCTCCAGATAGAATAGAACTGGCTAAGATTAAAGAACGTTCACTTGATTTAATTTCAGTCGAAGAATTGGATCGTCTACTTTCCGCCCCCTACAAACTTTTAGAAATTAAAAAAAATTCTGATCGTCAAAAAATTTTAAGAGACAAAGCAATTTTAGAATTATTTTTCTCAACCGGGTTAAGATTGTCAGAACTTTGTTCCCTAAACAGGGATTTAGATTTATCTAAAGATGAATTTTCAATCAGAGGAAAAGGAGAAAAAATCAGAGTAGTATTTTTGTCAGATTCAGCCAAAAAAGCAATCAGTGAATATCTAAAAGAAAGAAAAGATATGGCTGAACCACTGTTCATTCAATATTCCTGTAACAAAAGAGAAGATAGTCGTTTGACTCCTCGTTCGATAGAAAGGATTGTAAAATATTACGCAATTATTGCAGGAATATCAAAAAAAGTTACTCCTCATATCATACGTCACTCTTTTGCTACAGATTTGTTATCCAACGGTGCAGACATCCGTTCTGTCCAAATGATGCTAGGACACTCTAATATAGCTACGACTCAAATATATACACATATTACAGACAAACAACTAAGAGATGTCCATAAAAAATTTCACAGTAGAAGCTAGAGCTTTTAATTAAAAGATACTATAATACATAGTATGGACTATCAAAAACACAAAGAATATTTTGAAACAGCATATAGAACAGGTTCTGATATTTGGACACACTTGTCTATGAAAAACAGAGGGGCAATGCTGATGGAAAAACTAAAACCTGGAGCTTTAATTTTAGATGTTGGTTCAGGCCGTGGACTTTTGGCAAAGAAATTAGCCGAGTCTGGTTTTTCTGTTATTGGGATAGATTTTGAAAAAGAAATTGTTAAAAAAACCAATCAACTTGTTAAAGATTGGGGACTTGAAGGGAAACTAAAATTCGTAGAGGGAGATGCTTTGGATATTCCGTTTGTGGATAGTAGCTTCGACGGGGTTTGTGATTTTGGTTTAATGGAAAACCTATACAAAGAAGACTGGGAAAAATACGCCAAAGAGATTTGCCGCGTTTTAAAACCTGGTGGATATTATTTAAATACTTCTCTTTCTAAAGAGACTCAAGAATTTTTAGGTTTTAGGCCAAAAGGTTCAGAGGGTGGTGATTTAGAAAAATACGACATGATTTATCACTTTTTCAGTCAAGATGAAATTAAGGATATTTTTGATCATAATTTAAATCCAATCGAACAAAACATTAAGTTTGTTGATCACCCAAACGAAGTCGCTCTGGTTGAAACCCTCTTTCAGAAGAAAGCCGATTCTAATTGTCAAAAAACAGATGAAAATAATTAGTTGGAACACTAATGGTTTAAGGGCAACAATTAAACAAGGTAATTTTATGCCTTTGTTTAGTTTTAATAATCCAGATATTGTTTGTTTTCAAGAAACAAAATGTCTACCCGAACAGCTAGAAGAAAAAGATAGAAATCTTAAAGGATACTTTTCGTATTTTTCTTCTTCTGTAGTAAAAAAAGGTTATAGCGGTGTCGCCATTTATTCAAAACAAGAACCTAAAAAGGTAGAATATGGATTGGGTATTAAAAAATTTGATGACGAAGGAAGAACTATTGTAGCCTACTATGATAACTTTGTTTTAATTAACTGCTATTTTCCAAACGGTGGCGGAGGAAAAGAAAGATTAGAATACAAACTTGATTTTTATGATGCCTTTTTGTCTTTTATAAACAAATTAAAAGAAAAAGGTGAAAATGTTATTTTTTGTGGAGATGTAAACACAGCTCATAAAGAAATTGACTTGGCTAGACCAAAAGACAACGAAGATAATACTGGTTTTCTACCAATCGAAAGAGCCTGGTTGGATGAAGTTGTAAATAATGGTTGGGTTGATGTGTTTAGAAATTTTTATCCAGACAAAAAAGATGTTTATACTTACTGGGATCAAAAAACCCGAGCTCGAGACAGAAATGTCGGATGGCGAATTGATTATTTTTTCACCCATATATCATTCATTAAAAATATCAAAAGTTTTAAAACTCTTGAATCATACCCGGGCTCAGATCATTGCCCTATTTTAATAGAAATAAAACCCTAGTCGTAACTAGGGTTTTATTTTGTGTTTTATGTGAAGTTTAGCTATCTCTTCTTTTTCTAACTTCTCTTTTTTCTCTTTACCTCTATCCCCCAACCTTTTTAGTTCCTCATCACTCAAAAGATTTAATTTAAAAACAAAAGAAGAAAGTATTTCTTTTGTATTTTTAGTTGGATCTTCTAAAACTTCCTCAAGTAGCGCATTTAGGATAAATCCCATTCTTGGCCCCGGCTCTATTTTTAACTCTTTTATTAAATAGCTACCATCAATAGCCAGTTGACTCACAGAAATAGGGTCCCTTAGAACTTCTTCTATCATAGCATGGTATTTTCGCAAACGATACGGAGCTTCTGCCTTTTTCATCCCCGCCCTATCGCACTCTCTAACTTTCATTAAGTCCCAAATATGATCTTGCCCGACTTTTTGTATTATCCTCCTAACAGCTGAAAGAGTAATAGTCTCGGTATCAGAAAAGAACATATGATTTTTGATTAGAGAAACAACCAAGTCTGTTGTTTTTTTGGGATACTTTAATCTTTCTAAAATATTTTGAGCTATTTTAGCCCCAACCACTTCATGACCATAAAAAGTATATGCTTTACTCCCCTTTTTATTGATCCTTCTTGATTTTGGTTTACCTATATCATGTAAAAGAGCCGCCAGCCTTATTTCCAAAGACCATCCCATTGAAATAGCATGGCTCAATGCTTCGAGTGAGTGCCCAAAAACATCATATATATGTGCCCCTCCTTGTTCACAGCCAAGGCAAGGTAAAATCTCTGGAATGACATAAGGTAAAAGTCCTAGCTGGTGCATTAAAATTATACCCTCTACCCCCTTGTCTGTCTCTATAATTTTAGTAAATTCATCTCTAATTCTTTCAGCTGAAATATTCTTTAAAAGATCAGATTTCTTAAATATAGCCTCAGCTGTTTCTTGAGAGATGGTAAAACCAAGCTGACAAGAGAATCTAACTGCCCTAAGCATACGAAGAGCATCTTCATTAAAGCGAGTCTCAGGATTACCAACGGCTTTTATCAACATGTCTTTTATATCCTTGTGTCCTTTATAAATGTCT
>CAZQUJ010000030.1:0-3567 GCA_964596605.1 uncultured Candidatus Saccharibacteria bacterium
ATTTCTAGCTCATATTCTTTATTATGCATATTTGTATATAGTTAGTCTCAAGACTCTAGTTTTGAAACTTGTAGTTTCAACGCTAACTGTCTGGAGACTAACAAGCTTATCTTCTAATATTTATATTTATAGCACAAAGGGGGGAAATAAAAAAGTTGTTTATAGAAATGATTTTTCGTGATATAATCTTGTTATTAGAATGATAATTTAAACAATTATGTTAATACCAACAGTTATAGAAAAATCACAGTTTGGCGAAAGGGCATACGATATATATTCTCGTCTTTTAAATGAAAGAATTATATTTTTAAGTGGAGAAATAGATGATGATGTGGCTAATATTGTCATTGCCCAGCTATTATTTTTAGACCACGAAGATCCTAAAAAAGATATTCATCTTTATATAAATTCTCCGGGTGGATCAGTTACGGCGGGGTTGGCTATAATAGATACAATTAATTTCATCAAAAGCGATGTCTCAACAATTTGTGTCGGGATAGCCGCTTCTATGGCCGCTTTAATTTTGTCATCTGGACAAAAGGGTAAAAGATTCACTCTTCCACTTTCAAGCATAATGATTCATCAACTAATGGGTGGGGTTCAAGGGCAAGCTTCAGATATTGCTATCACTGCACAAAAAGTTTTGAAAGAGAAAAAAATATTAAACAAGATTCTATCAGAAAACACTGGACAAGATATTAATCGCGTAGAAAAAGACACAGATCGAGACTACTGGATGTCATCAGATGAAGCCAAAAAATATGGAATCATTGATGAGATAATCACCAAGCAAAAAACAAAAAAGTAATTTGAAGCAAAAACCAAAACAGCCCCGAAACCAAAGGTTTCGGGGCTGTTTATTTTGCCACTAAATCATGAATTTTTGGGTATTATAAACCAAATGGACTCAGTATAATGTAATAAGGTCAATTATCAACATTAATAACTAAGTCCATTTGTATGAATAGTTTAAAACAAATACCAACAAAAAGCACTCTTAGACGAGTCTTTAAGAGGGCAATATTTGGAAACAGATTACATTGTCCTAATTGTCACAGTCGGTCGATTAAGAAGATCATTAATGAAGAAAGATGGAGATGTAGAAGGTGTCATAAACCATTTAGCATTAAGAGTTCTTCTTGGTTAAAGGGTTCAAAATTATCATTAGAAATAATATGGTTAATATTATGGTGTTGGCAGAAGAAGTTTTCAATTCAACACACTATGGATACAACCAATCTGTCATATCCAACAATATTTAACTGGTATCAAAAATTTAGAGAACATATCCCAAAAGAAAGAATAGATGCTTTGTTAGAAGGCAATATTGCTTGTGATGAGATGTATACCAAAGGAAATGCTGTCATTGGAGCCAAACAGAAAGGAACAAGGAATATTGTTTTAAAAGTAATTAATCAAAAATCTGTAGAAAGACAACATGCTGTAGATTTTTTAACTAGATTTACCAAAGTTAATTCAAACCTGTTTACAGACGGTGGTGCAATTTACAAAGGTATTGGTAACTGGCATAGGTTGAAACATACATATGAGATACATAGTCGGTTTGAATTTACTTTAACATCTGAAATTGAAGGATTGTGGGGATGTTTGAGGACATTCATTAGAAGAATGTATCACCATGTTACCCGTTACAAGTTAGAAGATTTGGTGTCAGAATTTTGCCTCCGTTTTCGCCAAGACAAAATCTTTGAAAGTCCCGAAGATTATTGGGAGGTTTGCTTATCTGGGGAACCATTTGCTTTATAGTACCCGAATTTAACCTTTACAAAACAGCGATTTTGGAGTATTATATTAGTATCGAATTTTAGAAGTTATATTGAAATGTTCGCTTTTTTAATGCAGTCACGATTATTTTTTATGAACCATACATTTATTTATCGACCGTTTTTGGAAAATCTAAATATTGTTGTTCGGCCATAAAGCCTGTGTTTTAAAAGCGGCAAAAAGTCGCTATGAATTTAACAATCATTTTATCAATAGTCGGTTTAGCTCTAGGAGCTTTTATCGGTTATTATTTGCGCTTAGTTATATCTTTGGGTAAAAAAGGCTCAATGGAGCTAGAGATTAAACAAATAATGCTTGTAGCCAAAGAGGATGCTCAAAAGATAATAGACCAAGCCAAGAAAAAAGCAGAAATTCAAAAGGAAGAGTTAGATAAAGAGTCGAAGAAAAAAGAAGAAGAATGGAAACAAACAGAGAATCGTTTAATTAAAAAAGACGAGCTTCTTGATGCTCGTCAAGTTGAAATAGATCACGAGGTAGAGAAAATTAAATTAAAAGTGGAGGAGGTTAAGAAAATAAAAGAAAGAGTTGAAGGTATGGAAGAAGAGAAAGAAAAAGAATTAGAGAAAATTTCTCGTCTTTCTGTAGATGACGCTAAAGAATTATTATTTAAGAATATAGAAGAGAGATATGAGGAAGACTTAATGGTCAGAACTCAAAAAATGGAAACTCTTAATGCTGAAAAGCTAGATCGACGAGCCAAAGATATTCTATCCAGTACTATAAATAGATTGGCATCATCAACAGCCAACGAAATGATGACGACCCTGGTTAATATTCCAAATGATGACATTAAAGGAAAGATTATAGGTAAAGAAGGAAGAAATATTAGAGCTTTTGAAAAAGAAGCAGGAGTTGAATTAATCATAGATGAAACTCCAGGAGCTATAGTTATTTCATCTTTTGATCCAGTTCGTCGACAAGTTGCCCGATTAGCTTTAGAGAATTTAATTTTAGATGGACGAATTCAACCAGCAAAAATAGAAGAAGTTGTAGCTAAAGCACAAGAGGATATTAATAAAATAATTAAAGACAAAGGAGACCAAGCTGTTTATGAATGTGGAGTATTCAATTTAGATCCAAGAATCAGCGCTATTGTTGGTAGGCTGTATTTCAGAACTTCTTATGGACAAAATGTTTTACAGCATTCTATAGAAATGGCTCATATTGCTGGAATGTTGGCGGAAGAATTAGGAGCCGATGTTCAAATAGCTAAAGCTGGAGCTCTTGTTCATGATATTGGGAAAGCTCTTGATCACGAAGTTCAAGGAACACATATTGATATAGGGGTTAGAATATTACAAAAGTTTGGAGCTGATCCAAGAATAATTACTGCTATTAAAAGTCACCACGACGATTGTCCTCATGAATCCATAGAAGCTGTCATTGTTCAAACAGCTGATATAATTTCTGGAGGAAGACCTGGAGCAAGGAGAGACAGTGTTGAAAATTACATCAAGAGATTGCAAGAACTGGAAGGATTGGCTAATAGTTTTGAGGGGGTTGAAAAATCATATGCTTTATCAGCCGGCCGAGAAATAAGGATATTTGTAACACCAGATAAGGTTTCAGACCTAGAAGCTAAAGAAATGGCTAGAGATATAGCTAAAAAGATAGAACAAGAATTGACATACCCTGGAGAAATAAGAGTAACAATGATTAGAGAAAATAGGGTGGTTGAATATGCTCGCTAGTTTGTCGGTTTTTAAAGGTCTTGCGTAAAAATGACCTTAGTATATAATAATATTATACCTATTTTATTAG
>CAZQUJ010000031.1:0-2703 GCA_964596605.1 uncultured Candidatus Saccharibacteria bacterium
TCGGTAACAAGAGAGATTAGGTTTTGGGTAACAGTTTATTATGAGCTATATCGCAGTTTTTAATAATAAAAAATAACCTCCAAAGTCGGAGGTTATTTTCAAGTTTAAAATGTCTTTTATTTCTTTAAATTATCAGAAACTTTTTCTAAAGTTTTTTCAGCTAAGTTTTTTCCTCCCAAACCAAATGATATTCCGAGCGCAAGAGCAATAGCTACGATCAACCCTATCAAAACTATCTGAACAGCTGAAGAAGCTAAACCAAGTTGTGTTAAAGCAGCAAAGAGAGTAAACAACCAAACTGCATAATATCCAACTGTTGAAACTAGTCCTGCTGAATTCAAACCAAGAGCTTGAACTCCAGCCTTAACATATTTTCTAACAAGTCCTGCAAGTACAGCTCCAATAACTAAAACCAAAGTTGCTGAAACTACAGTTGGCAAATAATACATAACTGTTTGTTTGAAGAACGATCCAGCATCTGTTAGCCCGATAACATCAAATGACGCTAAAGTGAAAACGACGATAGTAAACCATTTAATCAACCCCCCAAAGAAACCACTAACATTTAATTTGAGTCCAGCTTTGCTCATCAAATCACGAGCTCCTAATTTTTCAAAAAGTTTATCTATCTTTGTAACCAAAAATAATTGAGTGATTGCTATGTTTAAGAAATAAGCTAAAGCACAACCAACAATAAAAATGATGATTGCTCCAATTAATCCAGGCAAAAAATTAACGACCGAAGACCAAATTCCTACTAAAGATTGTTTAAATATTTCACTCCAAGTTATTAAAACCATATTAATTAATAAAAACTTAAAATAATAATTTCGACATTAAATATTCTTTTCCAATTATAACAAAAATACTACTTTTTAGAAATGTAAGTAGACAACTGGCCACTGTCTAATAATTTCTCATGAGGCTCATCAATAATATCACAAACTAATTTATCATACATGCTCAATCTGTACTTAAATTCTTCACTGTCAAAAACTACATAATTCAATTCTTTTCCGATCTCAGCTTCTAGCCCCTTAATTGCTTGTGTTAATAAATTTCTTTTTAGTTTATCTCCAACAATCAATAAGTCAGCTCGGCTTTTTTCTTCTCCGATGAAGACACCAGAGACTATTAATAGCTTAATCTTCCCTACTTGCTTGAAACGTTGAGTCAAATCTTCTTGTATTAATAATTCTGGGTCAATTAAAATTTCTCTAATTGGCATTAGGTAAGGAAAAAATGGATTAAGTGACCAAGCTATAACTTTTTTCTTTCCACCTCGAACTCCTTCTTTAGTGATATATTTTTGTTTAATAAAACCGAGAGACAAAAGAGCATTCAATTCCTTGCGAACGTTTGCTTTTGTAACTCGACATCGTGAAATAATCTCTGCAATATCAAAGTTAGCACTATTGAGAAGAAACAATCTCATAATCCTAACCCTGGCTTGACTTCCAAAAAGTTTTGCTAGAATATCCATAAAAAATTAAGATAACAGTGTAATAATAAATTCGAACCCTACGCTCATTATACCCCTTATCAAATGCCAATTCAACCTAAAATAAATAACCCCCAAACCAAAGGTTTCGGGGTTATTTAAAATTTAGATAAGAATTATTTTAAGGTAACTTTTGCACCAGCTTCTTCTAACTTCTTCTTAAACTCTTCTGCTTCGTCTTTCTTCATTCCTTCTTTTAATATTGAAGGGGCTCCATCAACTAAATCTTTAGCTTCTTTCAAACCTAAAGCTAAGACTTCTTTAACTACTTTCATGACTGCAATTTTTTGAGCTCCAGCTTCTGTTAGTTCAACGTTAAAAGATGACTTTGCTTCAGTAGCTTCTGCTTCGGCACCTCCATTTGCAGGTCCAGCAACAGCTACAGCTGAAGCGGAAACTCCAAACTTTTCTTCTAATACCTTAACTAGTTCATTCAAATCCAAAACTGACATTTCTTCTATTTTAGAAACTATGTCTTTGAATTTTGCAGGAACTTCTACTATCTTTTTTTCTTCTTCCATATTTTTTATTTTAATTAGATTAATAATTATTTTTTAGTTGCTATCTGATTAAGAGCAACAGCAAATCTCTGAATTGGTGAATTTATCAAATTGACAAACATTCCACGCAAAGTTTGTAGAGGAGGAATTGTTGCAACCCCTAACATCTCTTCAGCATTCATGTATTTGCCTTCAAAGACTCCACCAATGATAGAAAAGTTTTCTTTGTGCTTTTTTTGGAATCCATAAACTTCACGAGGAGCTGAAAGTAAGTCAGAGCTAAAAGCAACTGCTACTTGTCCTGGTAAGTCTGGAATTTGTCCCTCATATTTTTGAGAGTCCAAAGCTCTTTTTAATAGTGTTTTCTTTGATACAGCATAACCAACTTCTTCTTTCTGCAAAGAACGACGAAGGTTGTTACTATCGGCTACTTTTAAACCTTCAAATTTAACAAAAACAACTGAGTTGGAATCTCCAATCTGTTTTTCTAAACCGGCAACTATTTCTTTCTTCTTGTCTAATGTGATTGACATAAATAGTTTTAATGAATTGGGTGTAATAAAAAATGCCCTTACGGGCCGATGTAGTCTTATTCTATCTAAGATAGAATAATGTCGACCTCAGCAGGACTTATTGATTGCCTACTTTCTACGGCTACAAAGACATCATACCTAAAAAATATTTTTTTGTCAAAGATAATTT
>CAZQUJ010000032.1:0-2618 GCA_964596605.1 uncultured Candidatus Saccharibacteria bacterium
ACCAACGGCTTTTATCAACATGTCTTTTATATCCTTGTGTCCTTTATAAATGTCTTTTATGTGTCCTTTAGAAATGCTATAAGACATAGCATTTATAGTAAAATCCCTTCTTTTTAAATCGTCTTCTATATTATCACTAAAAACCACCTCATCTGGATGCCTAAAATCAGTATATTTTCCTTCTGTACGATAAGGAGTAACCTCTAATATGTAATACTCTGTTTCTTGTGTAACGATATTGGTTAAACTTGGCTTTGTTTCATGTGAAATAGTATTCTCTACCCCTTTAATTGTTTCTTGTGTAACAAAATCCTCCTTTCGAAGACAAACAGCAACGGTACCGAAACTATTTTCATAAATAGTTTTTTCAAAAACTTGTATTATCTCTTCTGGTTTTGCATTTGTAGTAATATCCCAATCTTTAGGAACTCTACCCATCAAAAGATCCCTGACACAACCACCAACCAAAAAAGCCTCGAAACCAGCTTCTTCTAGTTTTTTAGTTACATGTGTAACATAATCAGGAATATCTTTATTGTCTATTTGATCTTTTATCTGTTTCATAAGAAACATTTTAGGCCTTATAATGTTTATCTTGTGCACCTGGCAGGACTCGAACCCACAATACAACGTCCGAAGCGTTGCGTGATATCCATTTCACCACAGGTGCTTTGGTCTAAAAACACAGACATTATACACTTTTTTTATTATTTTTAAAAGCCCAAAAAACATAATAATATAAAGGTTCTTTTAAAATTGCATTTTTGATCAAAAACTATTATAATTGAAAAGTTAATATAAAAGCGGGTATAATTTAATGGTAAAATACGTCTTTGCCAAAGACGAAATTCGGGTCCGATTCCCGGTATCCGCACCAGTGTTCATTCTAAGAACTAAACTCGGACAATCTTTTGTCTAACTAAATATTTTCTAAAAATTAAAGATGAGTGCAGGACTATTGATAAAAGACACGTCTTTTATATCCACAAAATATCCTTAAAAAATAACAAAACTGTGGATAAATATGTGTGCATTGTTTATAAAAGACACTAATCAAAAAAGAAACCTATTGTCTTTAAGACAAAGAAACAAGAATTATATCCTTTATTTTAAATATTTTTTTGTGTAAGACAGCATTATAAAACACTTTTTATGTCCAATAAATAGATAGTTGTTTCACATGAAACATATTAATGTTTAAAGGCTAAAAAACTTAATAAAATATGAAAAAATTCTTCCTTAAATCTCAAAGAATTGGTCAAGTTGGAGAAAATGTTGTTTATAAATATTTAATTAGACATGGTTTCTTGATAATTAGTAGAAACCACTCTGTGAAATGGGGAGAAATTGACATTATCGCCAAAAGAAACAACAAAATTCATTTTATTGAGGTTAAATCCAAAACAGTCGAACCAACTTACTTTGTAAACAAAACAGACAATGAAGAGATGGATAAAGAAATTATCCACAGCTGGAAAATTAAAAAACTTAGGCGTATAATTGAGACTTATCTTATTAGCCAAAGGATAGGAAATACAGAATGGCAGTTTGACATAGCAGTTGTCTATCTAAACATAGAAAAAAAATTAGCCAAGGTAAAAATTATGGAAAATATAATTTTATGATGTATAATTATAACAACTATGAATCTAGAAAAATTTAATTTTAAGAAAGAGAGGGAAGACAAACTAGATAGTAATAAAGGATCTGGTATTTTTGAGCATTTTGATGAAAATGATACAGAAAAAATTGAAAATACAAACGGACAAGACCCCGATTTTGGACTTCGTGATCCAGATGAAATAGAAGAATATTGGAAAGATTTAGAGAGGCGAATTAAGGAATTTGAAAAATAAAGACCGAACAAATGTTCGGCTTTTATTTTCTCGTTATAGATTTTTTTATAGCTTTCGACATTACGGAAAGAGTCTCTTGAACTGTAGGTGGTCGTCTTTCTTGGAAGGGAACACATAGGAAGGAAGCAATTCTTTTACCCAATCTAACTTCAGAGGGAAATGTAGCCGAAGAAGAAGACGTTTTAGATTGACTCAACTCTATATTTTGATCATTATTCAAAACAAAAAAGAGCTGGTAGGAATAAGCATTTTTCCCATCCGAAGAGCTGAAATCTACAGCAAATTCTATTTCTTTAATGTTATCAATATGATATTCTTCTTTGATTTGGTTCCCAACAATTCTCTTTTTTGAGATAGATATTTTATTCTCAGATTTATTTAATTTAATAGTTGTAATCTTAATAGTAAAGAGAAATATGAGTCCCAAGAAAAATGAAACTAGGCCAAACCACAGTGGGGGAGTTTCAGAAGTAAATATACTTGGATTAAAAATTATATTAAATCCCAGAAAGATAAAAATGACAGTCACAACAAAAGCAAAGATGTTTCTCTCTTTTACTACCATCAAACCTGAATCTTCTTTGGTTATTCTCATTAAAAATTAAGTTCAATTATCTTATACAGGTTAATCTTTTTATGTGCGGGATAAGGGAGTCGAACCCTTCACCTCAGTTTGGAAAACTGATATTATACCGATTAACTAATCCCGCTTCGTAAAATATATATTAACTTAAAAAACAAATTGTTGCAAATAAAAAAAGA
>CAZQUJ010000033.1:0-2467 GCA_964596605.1 uncultured Candidatus Saccharibacteria bacterium
GGTATACAGCTATATTACACCAAGGGGGTGTTGCGTTTCAGGGTAGAATTCACCACCATTTATTCGACAATATAATTATATTATGTTATAATTTTAAAAAATATTTCTGAACATTAAATCTAAAATAAATATAATGAGATTCGAATCAATCATGCAGACGCGAAGCGCCAGCTGTAAAATTATCTGCAATGTGGCCTTTAGACCATCATCTGAAGATTATAAACTTAATCCCGAATCTTTTTACCTTGAATATGGTAAAAGAAAACCAGAGGGAAGAGGATATGAAATCATAATCCTTAACTATGATGAAATAATGGAATGGCATCAAAAAGAGAGAAAGTTGGTAAGATATGGTAATTTGGTGAATCTACACATCCATGTTGGCGATGATTCAAAACAGTATGTATGTTATCCATTCCAGATCAAAACAAAGGATGAAGCCATCCGCCTGTTTAAAGAGTGGGCAAGAATAATGTTTGCCCAAATATTCTTTGGATTATCTGACAGTTTTCTCTACGGGGAAACAAAGAGTCTAGAGATGACAAAATGGGCCGAGTTCATAGATGATTTTCTTTTTAAAAAAGGAATTACTATAAAAGATATTCTTTGATATTTAATCCCGTCAGCAGGCGGGGTTTTTTATTTAAAAACACTATTAATAAAAATCACCCCCTACCTATTAAGATAAGGTGGGGGCGATTTGTACAATTAGTTATGACTTTCCTCGTATTCGGCCGCCACGAGTTCATCGATTTCATCGGGCGATGAAATCTGATTTTTTGGGTCAAGTATATGGTTTGGTTTAACATATCCATATTCATCCCTATGTATTTGATTATATTGGAATAATGATTACAGATAAACAACCATACCAGTGTCTGCTAATTTAAATCCAAATTTCTTATAAAATGGAATTAAAAAAATTTTATTCTCAGGTTGAACAAAAAGACTAACATGAGTGTAATCTTTATCCTTTATCCAATTCATTAAATTATTCATTATTATTTTCCCTATTCCCCTATTTTGATAATCTTTATGAACAACAACATCATATATATTACACACAATTCCATCTTCCAACAGACGACCCATTCCTACCAATTTTTTGTCATCCCATACACTATAAACAAAAGCTGATTTATTTAAAATTTCTCTCCATTTTTCATCACTTCTTAATATGTTCCATCCAACGGAACTTCTTAAAAGTGCTATTTTATTTCCAGGTATATCTTTTTTAGTTGATTCAATTAATTTCATATTACATAGGAGCTATTAAGAACTTCTATTATCAATCACTATCAAGAGTAGGAACCTCACATAACTCTTGTTTTAATATCTTTGCTGAGTATTCCGAATTAGAAGGTTCGTCAAAATGAAACTTACCTCTAAATAATTTATTTTCTAAAAACACGGGAAACCAGTATTTGTCATCAGACCACATTTGATCATATGGTATTTGATTGATATCAAACCATTCAGGTCTCATTTCTTCTGTTTCAACTAGTTTGTATTCAAAATCAGTTAATTTAAAAATATGCACTTCTAATATTTTTTCATCTTCTTGAAAAGAAAAATCCATTATTCCCACCCTTTCCATTTTTCCATCTTTAATACCAGATTCTTCTTCCACTTCCCTTCTTGCTCCCTCTTCTATGGTTTCTCCTTCTTCTACCTTTCCTCCAAAACCATTCCATCGACCAACACCAAAACCTCTTTTCTTCATTCCAAGAAGGACTCTATCACCCCTGATCGGTATACAAAGGGTTAGTATTTTTTTCATAATCTAATTATATCAAAGATTAACAAGTAATCATACTTGCCATGAGCAAAGCTCAATTATTTTAGATTTTTATAAATTTTCTGGCTCTTGTTCGAGAACAACACCAAATTTATCTTGGACTGTTTTTATTATTTCATCCCGAGCCTTAAAAAGATCTTCTTTTGTAGCATTATCGTTATTCACTAAAACTAGTGCATTTTTGTCATAAACAGAAATATTTTCAAATGATTTACCCTTTAGACCCGCATTCTCAATTAGCCAGCCCGCAGGAATCTTCATATTTTCTTCATCAACTTTAAATATTTTTGCGTCGGAAAATTTGGTCTTTACTTTATTGGCTATATCATTTGAAACTATCGGATTTTTGAAAAAAGATCCAACGTTGGGCAAAATTCTAAAATCAGGCAATTTATTATTTCTAATTAAGACAATTGCCTCCCTTACTTCTTTTAAATTTGGTTTTGTAATATTTTTATCTTTAAAATATTTTACAACATCAGGGTAATATAAATCTTTCGGTTCGTCCTTAGATAATCTATAAACAACATAAAGTATAATATATCTTCCCTTTTCTTTTTTAAAAATACTATTTCTATAAGAAAACTCACAATCTCCGTTTGATAAATCTTTTATCTTCTCCCCACCTTTAAATACGAAAGGTAAGGTATCATGAATTCATGGCAAAAA
>CAZQUJ010000034.1:0-2343 GCA_964596605.1 uncultured Candidatus Saccharibacteria bacterium
TTTATTTATAACAACATGCCTTTCTGGGTAGAGGGAATTGAAACTGAAAAAAGTCCTTTATCAGACAAGATTATACTCTATACTGTGAAAGAAGGAGATACCCTGTCAGAAATTGCAGAATTGTTTGATGTTTCGGCAAACACAATTAGATGGGAAAACAATATTTCTGGAGAAAAAATAATGGTTGGACAAAAGTTAAGTATTTTGCCTGTAACTGGAGTTAAACATGTGGTTCAAAAAGGTGACACTGTTAGCAAGATAGCTCAAAAATATGATGCTGAAAGTGAAGATGTCTTTATCTTCAACGATATATCAAAAGATAGTGTTTTAAATATAAAAGATATTATTTTTGTGCCAAACGGAATAATAAAACAAGCATCAAGTGGTAAATCATCAGTTGGAGCAAAGTCGTCAAATACGAGAGTTGATTCTGGTTACTATTCTAGACCAATTGTAGGAGGCAGAGTTACTTCCCCTTATGGACCAAGAAAAGGAGGATTCCATTATGGAGTAGATCTTGCTGTTGACGGGAGAACAGGACATTCTGTTATGGCCTCTGCTAGTGGAGAAGTGATTAAGGTTGTAAATGGCTGTCGGGTTGGAAATATTAATTGTGGAGGCAGGTATGGAAATTATATAGTCATTAAACACAACAATGGGACAAAAACAATTTATGCTCACTTAGAAAAAGTTTATGTTTCTGTTGGAGATGATGTTTCAGGGGGACAAAAGATTGGAACACTTGGAAATACCGGACGATCAACTGGTCCACACTTACACTTTGAAATTGAAAATGCTAATGGATCTAAGATGAAACCTCCATTTTAAAAATTAAAAACCACGATTGCTCGTGGTTTTTAATAATGGTTTAATTATTGATTCATACATTTCTTACATGTCATAGCCGAAGGGTTGACTTCTAGTCGGTCACTTTCAATTGGATTTCCGCAGTCTTCACATATTCCGTAATTACCTTTTTCTATTTTAGCTAAAGCTTTTCTAATATCCCCCAGTCTTTCCTCCAATGAATTTAATTTTATTGTTCTCTCTTCAAAATCTGTAGACCTTTCTGCCATATCAGCTTCATCTTGAACTTCTTGCTCAACCATTTCGTTTTCTGGAGTAGCCTCCCAGTCTCCCGTTTCATCAACAACACCAAGTTCCTTAAGAAGAGATTCAACTTTCTCTTTTTCTTCCATTAATTTTGTTTTGTATTTTTCGGTTTCCATTTTTTAAATTGATTATTGAATAATTAACACTATGTATAGTTTAGCACTTAATTGATTTTTTTTAAAGATTCTTAACTAAAACTCTGTCTATAATTTCCTTTAGGGCATCTATATCTGTTGTTATGACAAAGCTATTTTTGTTAACAAATGTATAGAATAACAAGCTTTTACCGTATTCGTCATACAAAACTCTAGTGTCTTTATTCTTAACAATTATGTCACTCCATTTTTTGTATGAAACAGGAAGTTTTCCGTTGTCTAGTTTTATTTCAAACAAGAAGAAGAAATCTTGAAGCATTGTTTTTTCCCATTCCAACATAGAGGCATAGGCTTGATTGTAGTTGCTTGTTTCTAAAATTAAGAATGGAATATTTTTTTTATCACTTCCTTCTATTGTATATTTTCCAAAAAGATAGTTCTTAGACAAAAAACGAACAAGAGAACTTGGCGGATTAATGTTTGCAATAGAGAGAAAACTTTCTGGGGATATTATCTGTTCTATACCTTCTACTTCATTGACGAAGAAGAAGGATTTAAAAGCCCCCGACATTTTTTCTTGTTCCTCGGTGATTGTTTGATTCAAGAGACTTATGTTTTGTAAACGAGAAGAATCAATTTTTGAACTTGAATCATAGGGAATGAAAGTTTCAATTTTTGTTTCTTTTAAAATGGGGGTACTTTCTTTTTTGCCAAATTTGAAGTAATAGACAACAGCTCCGGCTATGACAAGCAAGATTACACCACCAAGCAAAAAAATTGTTTTAGTTAAATTTGTTCCCTTAGCTTTTTTCTCCATTTCCTCTCTTTCCTTTCTAGCTTTTTCGGCAAGAGCAATTTTTATAACCGAAACCTCATCTTGTCTAATAGCTTCAGCCATGTCGGTTGTGTAGGTTCTTAAAACTTTAGCCTTTTTATTTATTTGTTTGTTGTTTTCGTTATCCATACTAATTATTCAGAGATAATTAGATTTAGAGTTCTTTCTTTTTGAAAAAATCGCGATTAGCTTCTTTAATGGAAAGATTTAGTCTACCTTTATCATCTCGTTTGATTATCTTAATCGGAACTCTATCTCCTTCCTTAATCATATCAGAAACTTTCTCAACTCGGAACGGAG
>CAZQUJ010000035.1:0-2008 GCA_964596605.1 uncultured Candidatus Saccharibacteria bacterium
CCCTAGAAAGAGACTTGGATGGAGAACGCCATTAGAAGTATTTAACGAAAGTGTTACACTTCGAGGTTGAATGTACCCTACTGGTAGTTGACAAAAACACTAAAATATGCTATTCTTGAAAGGTTAAAGTAGTTCTTTGAAACTAAGATTTAATTATCATTAATTGAATTATCTTTGCTTGCAATTTTTGTTAGTGAGGATAATTCAATTAATGTTAAACTTTTAAATTTTATAATTATGAAAACAAATGTAAAAAGAGGCACAGAAACAACCATTTTCTTTGATGGGAAGTTTATTGTAAAGAGTTCGGTTCAGAGTTTTTTTATTCTTGAGTCACATTTCGGATCAGGGTGCCATGAAATCAGCGTAAACGTGGAATTAACCACGGGGGGTATTTATACTGAAATAGTGGCGTCGAGGGAATCTGAAAAAGAATACTTTGAAAGTTCTTCACTTATCGCCAGGTATAGCGAAAGCAATGACAAAGAGAAATGGTTTAAACTTTACGAGATCACAAAAACTGATTTTGAAAAGTTAAAGGCCAGGAATTCCTTGCTCAGAAAAAAAATTGTAGCAAAAGCTGATAAAAGGCTTAAGGAGGTGATTGCTGACTACGAGAAATGATCGAAAAGGAATAACTAAACATCAAAAGGGCACGTCTGATTTATCGGAAACGGCCTTTTTATTTTAATATCTTAGTTCTAACTTCGTCCCAGGTCCGGAGTGTCTTATGGGAAAAAACGAATCCTAAGACACTAGCACCTTTTATTTTCGCTTTGTTTAGATAGTTCTAATTTTTATTTAACTTATAATTTGGACTTGAATAAGTTTTGATAATCTTGTATATTAAAAAATATGAAAAAAGAAGACGAAGATAAAAAAGAAGAAAATAATTTTGATGATATAACCATCGTTGAAAGTACAGAAGATGGTTTAGAGTTACCAGATAAGGATAAAAATAAAAAAATAAGAGATGATTTAAAAAGAATCCAGAGCGAAAGGGATGAATATTTAGCTGGTTGGCAAAGAGCCAAGGCCGATTATATTAATTTACAAAGAGAAATGGAAACTGCAAGATTGAATACTAGTCTTTTAACAAAGGAAAAAATGGTAGAAAATATCCTTCCATCACTAGATAGTTTTGATATAGCTTTTTCTAATAAAGAACTTTGGGAGAAGGTTGATAAAAACTGGAAAATGGGAATGGAATCTATATACAATCAAATCATTTCTGGTTTAGAAAAATCAGGAATAGAAAAAATTAATCAAGCTGATATTCTTTTTGATCCAAACATCCATCAATCAATTGAAAAGGTGGGAACAGATGATGAGGGTAAAGATCATTTTGTGGAAAAGATTTTACAAATTGGATACAAAATAGGGGACAGAGTTATTCGTCCTGCCAAAGTTAGAATATTTGAATTTGAAAATAAAGACCACTCATAACTGAGCGGTCTTTATTTATTAAACAAAGATAATAATTCTATTTTTGTCTGTTCATCTATCTTGTCTGTAACTACTATCATCATTTCTGTGGATAACCCTAGATCTTTTTTAATATTAGAAAATAAATGTTCAAAAGGATACATAGAAATCCAGATAGAATTTTTTAAACAAATAAAATCAGCTTTTTTTAATAGATAACGAAGAGCATCTCTCTCTTTTTTCCTGCTTTCTGGTAAATCTAAAATAATAATGCGCCAGAAACCATCCCATTTTGTAGAGACAAGACTTTCACTATTTTCTAAATATAACTGATTTAATTTCTGTTTTCCCTCATTAGTTAGACGAAAGTACTGATTATTATCTGAAGATAGGCATTCTATTAAACCATCTGCAGTCATATTCTTAATTGAGCGAGAAATGGCATATTTATCCTTGGCCGTATTGACTTCTTTATGTAAAGCATCAAAAGGTACAGCCGGCTTGCCTGCTAATTTCTTTAAAATACCCTTATAAATATTACCTTTTTTGCTATAAGTCATTTTTAAAAAAAGATACTTGACTC
>CAZQUJ010000036.1:0-1840 GCA_964596605.1 uncultured Candidatus Saccharibacteria bacterium
GTACTTTTATAACTCATATGATAGCACAATGCTTCAAAAAAGTCAAGCTTTTTAATTTTTCTTTTTGCCACCTGAAAAAGCCCAAATCATCAAAACTTGCAAAAAATACCCTTTTATGCTATTATTTCTCTGCAATGTTAACAACAAAGAAAAAACAAAACATTATTAAAAAGAATCAGTTGCACGCAAATGATACTGGAAGTTCGAAAGTTCAAGTAGCTATTTTGAACAAAAGGATAGAAGAATTAGCTGCTCACTTGAAAGATCACAAGAAAGACAACAGTTCTCGTCGCGGATTGATAAAAATGGTAGCAGACAGAAGGAATCATCTTAAATCTTTGGAAAAAACAGATAAAGAAGGATACCAGGCTATTGTTAAAAAAATGAAAGAATAAAAACTCCTCGCAAGAGGGGTTTTTATATAGGAAATTATTTTTATAAGTAGTATGATGAAAGGGAAGTTATTTTTTATAAGATTAAAATTTTTTTATGAGCATAATAAAACAAAAAGAGCAGAGAGTTGGAGTTTTTATAGATACTTCAAATTTATATCACTCTGCAAAAAATTTATATAAGAGAAAAGTTAATTTTGGAGCAGTTTTAAAAGAAGCTGTAGCTGGAAGAAAATTAGTTCGAGCTATTGCTTATGTTATTACCAGTGAAGGTGGTGAAGAAAAAAATTTTTTTGATGCTTTAACAAAACTAGGAATTGAAACTAAAACAAAAGAGCTTCAGATTTTTGCCGGTGGAACAAAGAAGGGAGACTGGGATGTTGGAATTGCGGTTGATGCAATGAAGATGGCTCCTAAACTAGATGCAGTGATTTTAATCGCCGGAGATGGAGACTTCGTTCCTTTAGTAGAATACCTACAAAGCACATCTGGTGTTCAAGTCGAAGTAGTATCTTTTGGAAAATCAGCCAGTATGAAATTAAAAGAACAAGCTGATGACTTTTTAGATCTCTCTCAAAACTATCGTAAATATCTAATATACTAGTTTGTGTGTTAGTGTTGTGATAAGAAGAATATTTGAGATATGATAACAATTACTAGTTAATCATGATCTTTGGATTAGTGGTTTTTTAATAATTCCATATGTAGGACATATAAAAATGAGTGGATCATTTGTTGGAATGGTTGATTAGTCGATCTATCTTGATCTACATGTTCTATTTTTGAATTTATTATTGAGAAAGAGTTTGTTGGGGAAGAAAATGGTTTTGAGTATTTAGCCTATGGTTTGATACTTTTGTATTTTACTCTGTCCTAGTTTGTCTCTTTCGGATGGTGTAAAAAAGACCCTCCGTCATAGGAAGGTCTTTTATTTTTTATTGTTCCTCTAAGAATTTAAAAACTTTTTCGTTTCCCAATACTTGTTCCACGTAAGCTTTGGCTCGAGTGATATCAGCATCCTTATACGTTTGCATGATTTGAGAAACTTCTTTTTCGATTTCTTCTTCAGTAGGTTTTAAATTTTCCTTTTGAGAAATTGAATTAATAATCATCTGAAGTTTCGCACGTTTTTCGGCATCAGGTTTCCATTCGTTTCTCAAGTCTTCTTCCTTTTTTCCAATCTTTTCTAGATAATCTTTAAAATTAAGTCCAGCATTAGTAATATCTGATTCTAATCTGAATAACATTTTATCTGTTTCACTTTTAATTAATATTTCTGGAATTTCTCCTTCGGTCTTTTTAATTATTTCTTCAACGATTGCCAATCTTGTTTTATCTTTTTTCTCAGTTTCTTTTTCTATTTTTAAATTATTTTTTATTTTCTCTTTTAACCCATCTACACTTTTAAATTCTCCAAAAGATTTTGCAAATTCATCATTCAATTCTGG
>CAZQUJ010000037.1:0-1651 GCA_964596605.1 uncultured Candidatus Saccharibacteria bacterium
ATATTAGTAAACCAGAATCTCGAGTTAAGGTTTTAATTGTTAAAACAGACGAAACAGAGGAAATAGCTAAAGAGACATTAAGATTGTCTAAATAAAAAAAGATAAACCGGAACATAGTTCCGGTTTATTATTCTCGGGTGTTTAGTCCTTTTTTATTTCAAGGAAGTCTAATCCTTGATCGTTTAAGAACTTGCCCCTCTTTACCCATTCTGTGTAAAGATTTTTTTTCTTCATTTTTTCTATTGCTTCTTTCCCTTCACGAGAAAGGTTTGACGGAGCAACCAGGAGCCTTTTCTCCGGAATTTTTTTACCGGTAACATAGCACCTGCCAGTAAAAGTTCCAGCTAGCACCTCGTTGGAAATCTTTTTGCAAGTTTCGATGAAGTGTTTTAGGTTGTTAATGCGGACATTTGTCGTGCTCATCTCATTTCTATACGACGCAATATCGGCATCGTCCCCTTGTGGCTCTTGCGAATCGTTTTGCAATGAAGAGGCCAGGTCTTGTGCTTTTTGGATTTGATTGCTGAGCGAGGCAAGAAACTGTCCTTTAAATGGTTCTGAAATAGAGCCTTCATTGTTTCTTTCATCTCCAAGAAATCTTTCAGGAATAAGGTTTTCTTTCATGGCGGAATTTTTTTAGGTTAAATAGTTAGTATTAGGAGCTTTTCGTCTTTAATTATATACACATTTTCACTTTTGTCAAATTTTTTCCTGATTTTGCTTGCCGAATTTACAATTTTTGTATTAAGATAGGAATATATGGTAGAAATAGTTCAAAAAGAAAATGATGTCTTAAGACAAATAGCCAAAGAGGTACCTGTGTCAAAAATAACAAGTCCAGAGATTAAAAAAATTCTAAAAGATATGTCAGATGCTCTTGATAGTCAGGATGATGGAGTCGCTATTGCTGCACCACAGATAGGGGTTTCGCTTCGAATCTTTTGTGTTTCAGGAAAAGCATTTAATACAGAATTCATATCAGGCAAAACCAACATTCATGATTTTAAAAAATATCCAAATTTGTTTTTTATTAATCCAAAGATAACAAAAATATCAAAAGACAAGAAAGCTATGGATGAAGGATGTTTGTCTGTCCGTCCACTGTTTGGAAAAGTCCGTCGAGCTACCCGAGCAACAGTTAGAGCCTATAACGAAAAAGGAAAAAAGTTTGAAATGGATGGAGTTGGTTTGTTGGCCCATATTTTTCAGCATGAAACTGATCACTTAGAAGGAATTTTGTTTACAGACAAAGCTAAAGAAATAAGAGAGGTTTATTATTAAACCAATTGAGAAATTATCTTTTTTATGATAGTCTTTGAATTGTCAGAAGTAATTTTGTAGTTTCATTTGGAGACGTGGCTGAGTGGTCGAAAGCGCCTCACTGCTAACGAGGTAGCCCGTAAAAAGGCTCCAGGGTTCGAATCCCTGCGTCTCCGCAATCTCGTGCTGGCACGAGACGCTTAGTCATTATGCAAAATTCTGTTCCAATAGAAGAAATCGCCTTTATCTATGAAAAGCATTTAAAGATTCCATTGGTAAAAGGTATACCCTTTATTCTATGCCCCGTCGGAAGGGTTGCCTCTGGCAAAACCACCGTAGTGAGACCGCTCGCAAAAGAATTTAATCTTGTACGCATTTCTAGCGACGAAGT